>CASBRC010000456.1 GCA_949128015.1 Synechococcales cyanobacterium PMM_0003 | reverse complement strand
GGGAAAACCAGAAATCTTGTTCCCTCCCCTTTGCAAGGGGAGGGTTAGGGTGGGGTAAATCCTTTGCTAGAAACCTCCTAAGCCCTTAGCGGACAAAAGCGGGCATTACTTCGGCAGCAGTCATCAGACCATAAATACCGCGTTGATGGAACTGTTTACCAGCTTTGAGATAACCAAAGGCTGGCCCACAGACATTCGCTGCCATGCTAGTTTCATCACCAAGAGTGAAAATATGCGTCGAGATCTTGCCCTCAAAGGTACGACCAGTTAGCTGCATATTTGTGCTGAGAGGCTTCTTAGGATTGCGCGTATCGACTACGCCGCCAACCGTGACCCGATCGCGATCGCAAATACCCATCCGCTCCAGCATGATGTCGTCAGCATGTTCCATATTTTCCAATGTAATCAGCCCATTCGTCGTTTCGAGTAGAGCTTCTACTTCCGCATCGGTCATTGCCATCGCCATATCAACGGTGTAGCCCGACATGTGAGCAATATCTTCGCGAATCGTGGCGCGATAAGCATTCCAGTTAGCAATACCGACTCCGAAAGTGATTTTGACCTTATGAACTTCGGCAAAGCTTTGGGCGGCGATCGCAGCAGCCGCCGTCAATAAACCAGGTGTTGCGCCACAACCAGACATATAGGTAATGCCTGCGGCTTCGAGTTCAGGAGCAAGGGCAATCATCTGCTCAACGGCGCTAGTACGCTTAATCGCATCGACGAGTACACCCTTCCAACCCGAAGCAATAAATTGCTTAGCAACGCTTGCCATAAAGGTATTGGGCAGGTTTGGCAATGCTAAGAAATAGCCATCAACATCTTTGGCGGTGGCGATCGCTTCAGCGATGCTGTCTTGAGTCAAATGCCCAGTTTCAAGGTGACCAAGTGAGCCTTTGCTTTGATAAGTTGCGATCGCATCCAGAGCATTTAATCCATTGCGATCGTAGGCAAATCCTTCCTTATCGGCTGCCACAACTAATTGCATTTCTTGTTTGGCACTAAGCAACTTTGCCGCCGCCTGACCTAACCCACCAAATCCTAAAATTCCAACTTTTAATGTCATTAATTTTAATTTCGTTTATCTAGACGTAATTTACACAATCCTACTGCGATCCTCTAATTTGACATATTTTCGGACGCATTGGCACAGGTGAATTTATCGCGATCGCAAAGCGCATATTCTAGGGTGAAAACTTTAAAGCTCCAAAGTCTTTGGGGATTTCGGTTTTATTTCGCTGAGTGCTTAGGGAGCAGCAACAAATTAGAGTACCAAGTGATATGGCTTCGACTACGCTCAGCCATCAATGGCTGAGCGTAGCATTTAATTAACAGATTTAATCGCCATGAGTCGAGTTGCTTTAATCGATCTCCCTAAATGCAACAGAGAACTTTGATACAATGTCAGGACAAGAAAGAAGTCAAAATTAGATTCTTCAACAATATCCAAAATCCATGAATTTTAACATCGATCTAAAAGAAATTTCCGTTAGAGAAAGTGAAAGAGTGGAATGGAAAGAAAATGGAGATGATATTGAAATAGCGAAAAAAATAGTAAAAACGATATCTGCATTTGCTAACGATATTTCTAACTTTGGTGGTGGATATGTTGTTTGTGGAGCAAAAGAAAGTAAAGATGTGTATGGCTTTCCCAAAATTGAATATATAGGATTGAACTCTAATAAACTAAAGGAGATTGAAGGAAAAGTAACTCAATATTGCCGAGAGCAGGTGCATCCTTCTCTATGTCCGATTGTTCATGAGATAAAAAATCCCGAAAATGACGAAACAAGGATTTTAGTGTTTGTTGTTCTAGCCAGTCCTGATGCTCATATTTACAGGGATGGTCAAACTTCCACTTATTATGTGCGGATCAGCCGTGAAACGAGAGAAGCAAGAAATGGTATTCTGTCACAATTGTTAATTAAAAAGCAGAAGCTAGAATTTTTTGATAAACGGGTCAATGCTCAAACTACAGAAGCTGACATTGATGTTCTTCTGTTTAGAGATAGTATGCAGGAAATGGGCTTACTCTTTCCTGAAAAATCGTTGGAAGATTATTTTTCTGATAGAGAACAAATCGCCGAACTTGTTCCTCCATTATTTGTGCGGACAAATTTAGATGGGGTCTTGCATCCCAGAAATTTTACCCTGTTAATGTTTGGTAAAAAATCAAGCATCACAACTTTGTTTCCAGAAGCGCATACCGTTTTATCAATTTATAAAGGAATAGATCGAAGTGATATGACCGCAGAACGACATATCTTGACGGGAACTATCATTGAACAAGCAAAAAAGTCAATAGAACTACTGAACACTCAGGCTTATACAGCCTTTGACAAAACAAGTAGTAAACCCAATCAAATTAAGTATCCTATGCGGGCTTTACAAGAAGCGGTGATCAATGCGATCGTGCATCGAGATTATGAAATACCAGAGCCGATTAGAATCACAGTATTTGCGGATAGAATCGAAATTAATTCTCCTGGCACGTTGCATTGGGGGGTGGATAAAGAAAAGTTTTTGCAAGGCAATGCAAGTCCTAAATGGCGGAATCAGAGTTTTGCGTATCTGTTTAACAAACTTCAGTTAGCGCAATCTGAAGGTCAAGGAATTCCCACAATTTTTCGGACAATGAAAGAAGAGGGTTGTCCTGAACCAATTTTTGAAATTGGCTCTGAGAATTTAACTTGCATTCTTCCAGCCCATCCACGACATCAAATTATTCGGGAATTATGAGGGGTTATTACGCCCCCTTAGCGCACCTGCTGAAGATGCTGAAGCGATGTAGAGGAGAGCGAAAGCCTATCGGTAGCGATCGCCTAATCCTTTAAGTGTCATATTTTGCGCGATCG
>CASBRC010000455.1 GCA_949128015.1 Synechococcales cyanobacterium PMM_0003 | reverse complement strand
GTTTAATGTTACACAATGCGCCTAACTTTGTTAGTTGGGTGGGGGCAAGGACATTTTATTTACAAAAAGATGCGGAAATATTGACTACTGAAGAATGCGATGAACGCATAGATGCGCTACAAGAATACTTAGGTAAAACTAATGATGAAGTAATCACCCTAGCTGAGAACCGTCAACTTCCAACCGATCCCGAATATGCAGAATGGCTAATTTTACTCAATAGAGGTGACTTGCTTGAGCGACAAAAATAGTTGGGAGGAGATGTGTGCAGAGATTCAAGAACGCTCTTTAAGCAATACATCACTGTTTGAAGTAAAAGACACAAGGGCTTTGTGGTCAGAGATTTTCAAATGTTTGATATTTGCGAGTGATGAAAAGATATTAGACACACAGCGACATGAGATTTATGAGCTACTTAAGAGAGGAGAACCACCCAAAGATATTCTTGATTTGCTTAGAATTGGAGAAGGATCGAAATTTAAACAAACTAACTATCACGTAATTACAGGGGGCAAGAAAAATCAAAAGCATAGGCAGGACATTCCACATTTTAAACTTAATAATGGCTGCTGGTTCGACTTTACAATTCTTATTTCTGAAGCCAGCAAGCCTTCTCAGATTTTAGGATTTAATTTTGAAATTCGATTTCCTGAAAAATTTTCACCTTCTTTTTTAAGATTTGATCTAAATCCTCCAAATCATAAAAACAATGTAGGAAATATGCGATTTCATCTTCATCCCAGTAATGAAATGATCATGCTTCATAGTCCGCCAATGTCACCTCTCGAAATTTTGCATATGTTTCTCTACGGAATTGAAATTCCTGATAAATCTCGTGCTACTCGAAGTTAGCAAAACACTAAACCTTTCTCAGCCTGCGCAAATCAATTTTGGCGCGAAGCTCATCTTTAATTCTTGCCAAGATTGAATCTTCATCTATCGTGTCTAAAATACGTTTAACTACTGCTTTTGGCCCATCTGCTCCCCATGATGCACCATTGGCGAGATATTCCTTCGTCACCAGTCCGAGCGCATAGGTCGAGAAACCCGCTACACCTGCTTG
Source organism: Synechococcales cyanobacterium PMM_0003 (assembly GCA_949128015.1). Lineage (GTDB taxonomy): Bacteria > Cyanobacteriota > Cyanobacteriia > Pseudanabaenales > Pseudanabaenaceae > Pseudanabaena. Next base: position 6,718 of record CASBRC010000455.1, on the reverse strand, counting down.
CGCGATCGCAATTGATACATAACCGCCCAGAGTCAAGCCACCAGTTGCGGGGGCGGCAATACCCAGCAAACCTTTGAGGGAACTTAAACCAAAGTTAGCCAGAAATTCACTGGCACTGATACCACCCATGCCGATCGCAATTTTTTGCATCAGCGAAATTGCGCCGCGATTGCTCATATTGATGCCATATAGCTTAGAAAGCGCCACGATCATCGACACATCGATAATTGCGGTGCTAATCACATCGATTACGGTAAAGGGATTAACTGCGATCGCAACGGCTTGGGTAATTACACAATTCCAGATGATGCGATTGGCTTGGCGATCGCGGACAAACATTTTGCGCTGGACTACGCGCTCTTGCACCATATCCGCAAACAACATCGTGTTTAGAGCGATGAGAGATTTGCCTTCGCGATCGAGTACTTCCAGAATTTTTAATTTGAGATCTTCAATTTGAGGTTTCCCATTGACTAGTTCCGCTTCAAAGGAGCCATCGGGCTGACGGATTGCTTTGGCGACTAGAGGCGAAGCTGCCGTCATTACAATTTCATCTTCAGTTAATATCTCTCTCACTCTCTCATCGCGGATTTTGGCATAAATGGCAAGGCGATCTTCGGGCGGATATTGGTCGATTTTGTTGAAGACTAGCAAGATCGGTTTACTCGCACCTCTTAGTTCTGAAAGTGCATCATATTCAACCTTGGTAATATCTCCTGCTACGACAAATAAGATTAAATCTGCCTGTTGAGCAATGCGCTTTGCCAGTTCTGCACGTCCTTCTCCGTCAACCTCATCGATCCCAGGAGTATCGATTAATTCAATTCTAGCTTCACCTCTGCCTTGAAATGAAGCTTTGAGAATGGTGCGATCGCCATTAGTTTGCATCGCCTCTCGCGATATTTGCCACTCTGCTGCTTGGCGACTGGTAGTTACGCCATGCAAGGGGCCAGTCTCAAAAACTTGACCACCCATCAGCGCATTGAGTACCGATGATTTGCCGCGCCCCACCATCCCAAATACTGCAATTTGCAAAACTTGACGCTCTAACTTGTCGAGCATTTGCTGAAGTTCTTCGAGTGGCTCCTCTAGACCACGGCGCTCCCGTTCTGACAAGTCCAGATTGGCGACAATATCGCGTAATGTTCGCTGTGCTTGGCGATAATTTAATTCCTCAAAAATCTCATCAAAGCTGAGAAAGTTTTCATCTTGTGGCATAACATCGCTAGGTATAGCTATAGCTACTCAATCTTAGGACATAATCAAAAACCAGAAGTGAAGTTGTGGCGCAACTTCACTTCTGGTTCTTAGGAACTATACTTATGATATTCGAGTCTTAGAAGGTAACAATACACTCACAAACTAGTCTGAAACTGGTATAAAAAGGTTGTCTTTTTGTGTGAGTTATTGTTACAGTTGCCAGAAAGTTATTTTCGGACAATAATTACGTTTGACTTTTACCCTTTCAAAGCTCATTGTCAGATTTGCTTTGCTTCTAAAATCTAAAACAAACCTCATAAATAGTATTGTAGCTAGGAGAAATATGTCCGTATTTAAGTCGTTGGTTAGTCTAGCAGCCACCGCAGGTGTCGCAGGGGCGATTGCTGTTAGTCCCATATTTACTCTCAAAGCTGAAGCCCTCACCGAAGCCCAAGTTTTGGAGAGATTGGGCAGTATTCCTGTTTTTACGATTACCGATGATAAAGGCTCGCCGCTATTAGGTGCAGTTCCTACGCAGCCAAATGTTAAGCCTGATGACAGTCAGCTTTTGTTTTTCTTCCTTGGTCCTGACGAAGCACAAATGATGCTCAGTCAAGTCCAAAAATCAAATCCTGAAGTTGGCAAAAAAGCCCAAATCATCGTGCGATCGATGAATGATGCTTATACAGTGATTCGTCAAAATAAAGACAAGAAGGTTGTTTTCCAGTTTATTCCTTCTAAGGCAAGTATTGACTCGGCAAGGACAATCTTGACCGCTCAAGGTGTGGCGGCTGACAAAATCCCTAATGTACCAGTGTTCTTTGCGATCGGTGGTCAAGCCAATAATCAAGGTTTGTTAACAATGAGCATCGATCAAAATGGCAAAAAGGAACAAGTCGTACCTTTCTTCCTTGATCAGACTGATTTACAAAACTTGCTCGATCGCGCTGGTAAAGATCAACCCGATGTAACTAAGACAACTAAAATCCAAGTTGCATCTCTATTTCAAGTTCTAGACTCAATGATATCTAAGGATAATAAGCCCAATCCAGAAGTTGAACGCTTCCAGTTTGTGCCATCGCGGACTTCTTTTGAGTACATCATCAAAAACAGTAAGCAACCCGCTACACCTCAAGTAGCACCAGCTAAAAAGTAAAAGCAAAAAAAGCAAAAAAAAGGGGCGCAACGCGCCCCTTTTTTTTGCTTACCAGTCCCAGTCAGAATCCTGATTGTTGCGCCCACGATTATTGCCATAACCAGCATCACGGGAATCACGATCGCTATAATTACGGTTGGAATAATCCCTTGCACCATAATCGCGATTGTCGCGACTATCACGTTCTTTGGGCGCATAATCGCGATCGCGACCCATATCTCGTGGGTTATCTCGCGGAGCTTCACGAATATAATCACGATTATTTGGGCTTTCGCGGGGGCTATCACGATTCATGTCGCGATTCATATAGGCCGAGGGAGCCGCAGGTTTAGCGTCAGGTGCGCCGCCAAAAGCAATTAACAGAGGGAATCTCAATAAGTCTACGGCGATTAGTTCCTCAGATTCATCGATGATTACCAAAGGGCTTAGTCCCTCTTTGACCATGCGATCGCCTTTAGTTGCTAGAGGCTCAGGATCTTCAAATAAAGCAATACCTTTATCAGAACCAAAATGCTCTCTGGTCAAGCCGAGACAATCTTGAAAACCGCGTCGCCATTCGCCAAGACGTTCGGGCGAGGTCGCCAAAACTAGCACTCGCAGCTTTTCGCCATAAATAGCTTTTAAGACAGAGATTGATGCCGAAGTGACGAGAATATTTTGTAAGCGGGTTCCCATCGTGCGGATCGCGCCGCGTCCAGACTGCTCAAAGAACCACTTGGAAACGCGATCGGCATGAACTTGCTCAAAAGTGCGCCTGAGTTTCCATGCTGGCCCATAGTAATCGGGCAAAGTCCGATAACGATCTAAAAGCTGATCAACACGTTGCTTATATTCGGCAAAGGTTTGATCGGAAAGTCTTAATGGCTCGGATTCTTTCTCTGGTTGCTTTTCTGTCGTTACTACAGTTTCGGCTACAGGCTGAGCAGATGGGGCTACAAGATTGAGCTTCTCAGCACTAGCTACCAAGTCTTGCAAGCTACCAACAAGATAGTCCTTAAATCCTTGAACACGGATGGCAATGTCTTGGGATGTACCTGCATAGGTACTAGTCATCTCTTTGTCAAGACGATCTTTGCGCTTTTCAAGGACTGCGATCGCAGCCTGTAGTTCTTGCTTTTGATATTCGAGTCGAGCGACATCGGCTTGAGCTAGACGAATAATCCCCGCTTGTAAATCATCTATTTGGTCTTGTAAGATCTTAGACTTTGTATTTTTGAGGCAATCAAGTTCTGTCTTGAGTTCGGTTTCTTCCTGCTTTAGTTGAGCAATTATTGCTTTTTGTTCTGATGCTATATCTGATATCTCAGATGTTTCTGAGATATCTAAAATCTCTTCTAACTTAAGCTCTGCAATGACCGTATCTTCATCAGGTGTATCTTCTAAGACTGCTAAAGCTTCAGCCATAATTTCATCTGTATGAGTAGACGTTTGTTCGATAATATTTTCAGTTGTAGATTCGTCTAAAGTTACTGATGGGGCGATCGCTTCGGGGGATTCTCCTTGTTCAGATGGATTTAAATTTTCGTCTACAGGCAGTTGATCGGACTCCATAAAGTTCTCATCGCATCGGGCTTACCTATTTTATACCAATTTACTAGCAAGGCGGGTTTTAAGCCTTGAAACCCGCCTTGTTAGTAAGTTGATTTTTTGAAAGGCAACCGTAGGCTGCCTTTCAAAAAATCAACTTTGGGGTTTGCTGATTGAAATTTGTTTTGCTATGGCGATTTACTGCGATCGCAATGAAAATGCTTCTGGCTGGTGATAGTCTATTAATAGTCTGTCAGTCTCCTGAAACATTTTACGATCGGCAGTGTTTTAAATGTGCAGTGAAATGTTGTTGCCATAAGCGCTATATAATTACTGACTAATTAGTGAAATCTCCTATTTCCAATGAATAAAAATAAGATTACTATTCTTGTCGTTGATGATACTCGATACAACCTGCAAATTCTATCAACTATGCTGGTTAACCAAGGCTATGCAGTTTTGGAAGCTACAAATGGAATTGAAGCGATTGAACTTGCCGAAAATCATATACCAAACTTGATCTTATTAGATATTAAGATGCCTGAGATGAACGGCTATCAAGTCTGTGTGAATCTAAAAAACAATCCAAAAACTCAACAAATTCCGATTATCTTTATTAGTGCGATTGAAAATGTAGAAGAGAAAGTAGAAGCGTTTGCTATTGGTGGCATTGATTTTATTAATAAACCATTTCATTTAATTGAAGTATTAGCAAGGGTAGAAACGCACTTGCGAGTAAGCTCACTGCAAGCACAACTGTTAGAGCAAACTAAACTTTTAGAGATTCAAAATATTAGTTTACAAAAAGAAATCTCTAATCTGACAGGATTTAACCAAGATTTATACTCAGAGGTAAAAGAAGCTATTGATACACAATCTCTAAGACTTTTCTATCAACCAATTGTCAATTTCCAGACTGACTTAATAACTGGATTTGAGGCGCTAATCCGATGGCAACATCCACAACGAGGCTTACTTTCTCCTATTGATTTTATCGATATTATTGAAAAAACAGATTTGATTTATCCAGTTGGTCGATGGGTGCTGGAGACTGCCTGCCAACAATTACAGATTTGGCAACAATCTTTTCCTAAACATGCTGATTTGACGATGAGTGTAAATGTATCAACAAAACAGCTTACCGAATTTAATTTAGTCGAATATGTACGCCAGACCTTACAGGAATATCACATTAATCCCCAGAGTTTAAAACTAGAAATTACAGAGAGTACTGTTATGGGCGATCGCGATCGCACTTTACAAATACTTGACCAATTAAAAGATTTAGGGATCCAGTTTTGTATTGATGATTTTGGTACAGGCTATTCATCACTAAGACGACTAACTGATTTCCCAATTGATATTCTCAAAATAGATCGATCTTTTATTAATAATGAAGAATGGATAATTGTCAAAGCAATTGGCACATTGGCTTTTACATTAGGAAAGAAGATAGTAGTGGAAGGTATAGAAACAACTAGGCAACTAGCTACGCTCAAAACTTTATTTAGTTCTTCACTTGATGGATGCTACGGTCAAGGATATTTATTTGCTAAGCCACTTGATGCTGAGTCAGCCGCGGAGTTTTTGACAAATGTTAGAATCCACATCCCTCTCGTAGTGGGCTAAATCAATAATTGTCGTCTTCAGACTGACGTTCAATCTGATAGTCAATAACCTGCGACATGATAGCATTGTGCTAAGTAGGTGAGCAAAAGAAAACCTTAAAAACCAAAAAGCTGTAGCGCACGCGCAGCGTGCGCTACAGCTTTTTGGTTTTGGTTTTAATTATGTCCACCTACTTAACAAAACTGTAGAAGAGATATCACCAGTTACTAATCACTAGTTACCAATACTTATGTCCGATCCAAAAGTCAGTGCAGCCGTTGCCAAACTCTATAATACTTATCCATTTCCACCAGAACCTATTTTAGATGAGCCACCACCGGGTTATAACTGGCGCTGGAATTGGCAAGCCGCCTATAGCTTTTGTACTGGACAAAAACCTGATCGAGATAATATCCGTATTCTCGATGCTGGCTGTGGATCTGGCGTTAGTACAGAATATCTAGTTCATCTTAATCCTGAAGCCAAGGTCGTTGGGATTGATCTCAGCGAAGGAACTCTTGCGGTTGCTAAAGAACGCTGCAAAAGATCGGGAGCTACCAGAGTCGAGTTCCATCATCTCAGCTTGTTTGATGTCGATCAACTTGAAGGAGAATTTGATCTGATCAATTCAGTGGGAGTTTTACACCATACCTCTGATCCTATTCGCGGTATTCAAGCATTAGCCAATAAGCTTGCTCCTAGAGGATTGCTACATATTTTTGTCTATAGCGAATTAGGACGCTGGGAAATTCGCTTGATGCAGGAAGCGATCGCATTATTGCAAGGTGATCAGCGTGGCGACTATGTTGATGGCGTAAAAATTGGTAGAGAGATATTCGCGAATCTTCCTGAAACAAACGCACTTCGTCGCCGTGAAAAAGAACGTTGGGAAATGGAAAATACTCAGGATGCTTGTTTTGCGGATATGTATGTGCATCCTCAAGAAATTGACTACAACGTTAATACTTTGTTTGAATTGATTGATGCATCTGGTTTAGAATTCCTTGGCTTCTCAAATCCACAGGTATGGGATTTAGATCGGTTGATTGGCAAGGTTCCCAACTTGATTGAGCGATCGCAACATCTATCTGAGCGTCAACGCTATCGACTAATTGAAGTTCTCGATCCCCATACAATCTCCCATTATGAATTCTTTTTAGCACGTCCACCAATCACTAAACAAACTTGGCAAATTGATGCCGAACTTCTAGCAGCCCTTCCTGAACC
>CASBRC010000454.1 GCA_949128015.1 Synechococcales cyanobacterium PMM_0003 | reverse complement strand
TGGAATGTGAAGCGGATTCGTCCAAAAGCTCTAGAAAAATTTGATTATGACCATGAAAACTACACCAGTTCGCTTTGGTTTAGTGAAGGAACTACTAGCTACTATGACCAAATTTTTCCACTTCGGGCGAAGATCTATGATGCCAAGCATTATCTTAAACTAGTCAGCAAGGCGATCACCCGTCTGCAAACTACTTTTGGTCGTAATGTCCAATCTCTCCATGAGTCTAGCTTCGATACATGGATTAAGCTCTATCGCCCCGATCCCAACACTCATAACAATCAGATCTCTTACTACCTCAAGGGTGAATTGGTATCGATGCTGCTGGATTTACTAATTCGTTCTAAAACTAATAATTTGCGATCGCTTGATCGAGTGATGCAGATTATGTGGGAACGCTTTGGTAAAGAAGAGATTGGCTTTAGTGAAGCGGAACTTCATGAAGTAATCGAGACTGTGGCAGGTGTTGATCTTTCTAGCTTCTGGAATGATTATCTCTACGGCACGAAAGAGCTTGACTATAACTATTATCTCGAACCGTTTGGGATCGAATTACGAAACTCGCGGCAAGATATCCCATTTATTGGGATGACGCTCAAATCTAAAAATGGAATTGCTGAAGTGGAGAAAGTTGAGTTTGGCTCACCTGCTCAAAAAGCTGGTATTAGTACAGGTGACAGCGTGCTTGCGATCGCAGGAATTCGGGTGACGGCGGAAAACTTTAGCGATCGCATTCGTGACTACTCGGCTGGCGCTGCGATCGCAGTGACCATCTTTCAGCAAGATTTATTACGCACGGTAGAAGTAACCTTACAAGAGCCGATTTGTAGTCAATTTGAACTAGTGCAACTTGCCAAAGCTTCACCAAATCAAGAGTTAAATCTAAGATTGTGGCTCAGTATTTAGCCAGCCGAGTGAGTGGCGGCGCGAAGCGCCGCCACTCACTTCGGTTAGATTTTATTTGGTTTAGTCACTGCTTGCGCCCTTAACAAAGCCTCGATTTCATCTACAGGTAAAGCTTTATGGAAAAAATAACCTTGGATCTGATCGCAGCCTAGCGATCGCAATAAATCAACCTGTTCCTGAGTTTCTACACCTTCAGCAATTACATTCAGACTCAGGCTATGGGATAAATTAATGATCGAAGCCACAATTGTGCGATCGTGCTCATTATATGTAATGTATTCAATAAAAATCCGATCTATTTTAAGAGTGTCAATTGGTAATTTCTTAAGATAGCTCAGGGACGAATACCCAGTTCCAAAATCATCAATTGACAACTGAATTCCCATCTGACGGAATTCATTTAACAAGATAATCTTTTCTTCAACATTGTCCATCATGATTCCTTCAGTGATCTCTAACTCTAGGAAATGAGGATCGAGATTTGTTTCTTCAAGAATTTGCTGTAAACAAGATAGAAAGTCTTTTTGTTGAAGTTGCTTAATCGATAAATTTACACCTATTTGAATTGGTGGCAATCCCATGTTTTGCCACGCAACCGCTTGCAAACAAGTTTGTCGTAACACCCATGTTCCAATCGCAATAATTAGCCCTGTTTCTTCAGCGAGGGGAATAAATTGGCTCGGTGAAATCGCACCTAAAGCAACATGTTTCCATCGTAGTAGAACTTCTAACCCCACGATTTTACCTGTGATTAGATCGACTTGAGGTTGATAATATGTCAATAACTCGTTGTTTTCTAAAGCCCTGCGCAGATTGTTTTCCATCGATAAGCGCTGAAAACTCTGCTCCTGCATATTCGGAATATAAAACTGAAAACTATTTTGTCCTTCAGCTTTAGCCCGATACATAGCCATATCCGCATTCCGAATTAGTCCCTCGACATCAGTGTTATGGTCTGGATAAATACTTGCACCTATACAAGTCGTGATATGCAGCTCATGACCACCGCAATTAAAAGGTAAAGTCAAAGCTTGAATCATGGCTTCAGCAATTTGCACAACTGCATCAATAGAAGCGATTGCTTTAGTGACGATCGCAAATTCATCAGCACCCCATCTCACCATTAAATCATCTGGTTTAAGTAAATTTTTTAAGCGATCGCACACAGCTTTTAGTAATAAATCACCGATGCTATGCCCTAGAGAATTATTAATCAACTTAAAGCGGTCAATATCCAGAAATAAAACTGCAAATTGTTGTTTCTTATTTTCTAGTTTTTTGATTGCTTCAACTAAATGCTCGTGTAAATATTTTCGATTTGGTAGCCCTGTAAGCGTATCTTGATGGATTTGATATGCGATGATTGCTTCCGCTTGCCTTTGTTTTGTAACATCAGATATGTGGATGCGAATTACTTCATTCCAAGGCATAAAATGAATAATTTCTTCAAATACTTTGTTATTTATCTTCACCTCGCGCACAAAAAATTTGCGAACAGGATTTACTAAAGGAACTAATTGCATCAACAATTCTTGAAGTAAAGGATGACTAACTTTCATCTCTTCAAGCTTAGGGAATTGAGATAAAGCGGCTGGATTTAGATACAAGATTTTCCCAACAAGATTTAACTCAATAATTGGTTGTGGATTTAGTTCTGGCGATGAAATGAATTGATTAATAGTCTTATGAATATGAGCAGATAAATCTTGATCGGGAATAGACTTTAAAGGCGAAAATTGAAAAACTTCAGTCTCATCAAAGGACTGATTATTTAAACTGGGAAATCCACTTTTAGTAATCTGATCTTGAGAAGTATTACTTTTGGGTATATTTGTAATCGCCGTAATTACCTGATATACCGCCTTAGTATCTTTACTAAACAGAATTTCATCCCCGTGGGACAATATATGTGAAAATCGCTTCTTGCCATTAATTAAAATTCCATTTGTACTGCGTTTACCCTCTAAGCTGCCATCAATTATTCGGAAAAAGCATGAGGATTTTTTGGAAGCTACGGCTAACAAAGTGGCCTGTTGTCGAGATACGAGATTAGAACGCAGAATTATTGAATTCCCCAAGCTACGTCCTAACGAATAAGTCATATTATTTAAAAGAAAATTACGAAAACCTTGTGGATCTTCAACCGTAAGTACGTGATGAAGCATCTGTTTGATCTCAAGAGTGGATGACTCCTCTGGTCTCACCTGAATAATGTCCCTTTACAACGAGCTTTAGAAGATTTTGCAACTATGTAGACTATTACATCTGTGTTAAAAATATCATTAACCGATAGCTTTAACAAAAATTCATGTTTTGATCGAGCGAAAAATGCTGTGAACACCTAATTTTTACAGCAAATCCCGATCCCAGATTTTTTGTAAAAGCCCCGCGAAGCGGGGCTTTTACGAAAAATCTGGGTTTTGCTTGATCGGCTGTAATACAAGAATTTCTTTAATCAATACTGAAAATGTTAGAAATATCTAAAGAATGGGCGATAGCTCAGCAGACATTTCAAGAAATTTGGGGATATACAGATTTGCGCCCGTCTCAGCGCGAAGTTGTGACTAGCCTGTTGCAGGGTCAAGATAGCTTAGCAATCATGGCGACAGGTGGGGGCAAGTCGATTTGTTTTCAGTTACCAGCAATCCTTAATGAAGGCTTGACTTTGGTGATTTCGCCTTTACTCGCACTGATGGAAGATCAGGTTAGAGACTTACAGGCTCGGAATTTACCCGCCGCTTGTCTACATAGCAATTTATCGCAAATAGAGCGTCGCGAAGTCTTGCGAAATCTATCAAATACGCGCTTGCTTTATGTTTCACCAGAAACCCTCTTGAGTCAACCTGTCTGGGAAAAACTCAGCGATCGCAATTTGAAAATCACAGGGCTAATGCTTGATGAAGCGCATTGCCTTGTGCAATGGGGCGATTCGTTTCGACCGAGTTATCGCCGCTTAGGTGCTGTGCGATCGGCTTTGAGTAACCAAAAGCCTGATCACCATCCGCGCATTGCGATCGCCGCTTTTACCGCAACCGCCGATCTCGATACGACGGCTGAGTTGCAAGCTTGTTTACAGCTAGAAAATCCCCATATTGTACGGACTAGTCCCTATCGCCCCAATCTCAGTCTCCAAGTTGCGATCGCATGGACACCTTCAGGGCGAAAATCACGTACTCTCAAATTTATTTGCGATCGCAAGGGACAATCAGGCTTAATCTATGTCCGCAGCCGCCGCGATGCGGAGATGCTAGCCGTTTGGCTACGGGAGAACTCTT
>CASBRC010000453.1 GCA_949128015.1 Synechococcales cyanobacterium PMM_0003 | reverse complement strand
GTAGTAGTATTAGGTGCGATCGTCAGCAAAGATTAATCCCATTGTTGGGAAGTGCGGGGCGATCGGGGCGGGCGATCGGGGCAAAACAAAACCCAGAGAATTTGTGGGGAATTCTCTGGGTTTTGTTTGTTGATTATGCTATACTGTAATCAGTCACTAAAACAGAAGGCAATATGGACAGTATACCAGAATTCTTGAGAACTGAAGTAAACGGGATCGAACTTTTCACGAACGCGCGATCGGGTGAAAGCGGCATGAGCCAAACCGGGTTAGCGCGCGCTTGTGGCGTAAGTCGTCAAACTATCATAAAGGTAGAGGCGACCTTAGTAACCAAAGCGCCATCAAAACGGCTAGAAGCCTTTGTGGGTAAAGCTTTGACCTTAGTAACCAATGCCACAAAAAACGGGAAAGCCGTCAAGGTTTACAGATCCGCATTTTGTGCCGCAGTCATCAAGCACTATGCCAAGACTCACGAAAAAGCTGATGAGTTTGACGCTGCGATCGGCGAGATCGGGTTAACCAGTTTTATTCAGAGTCAAACTGGCTGGCTACCCGAACAGTACAAAGCAGCACCCGCAGCGCACGATCGGGCCCTGCGACTTTTCATTCTCGATTATCCCGATCCGTGGGAGCGGTTTTATGACAAGTCATTTTGCGAAAAAGTTTTCCGATGGTTTGGGGCGCAATTTTATTGGGATTTTGTTTATTCAGCATTAACGCCAGAGGAAGCCTGCAAAGTTAACGCGCTTAATCCGCCGATCGCTGGCATGAGAGCCGACAAAATCCACCAATACCTGACACCCGAAGCCAAGACGCGTTTAACACCCTATATTCGCGACCTAACGGTAGGTGTCGCATACTCACTCACTCGTCAAGATTTCTTGGCAGGGTATGGTGAGCTTTTTAATAACTGCACACAGTTAAGACTTAAGGGAATTTAACCGCCCGTTCGCTTCGATTTAATCGCGCCTAACACTTAACCCGCCCCGCGCGGGTTTTTTCTTGGCAGTCTCAGGACGATCGGGCGCAAAGATTAATCCCAGTGTTGGGAAGCGCGGGGCGATCGAGCGCGAATAAAATCTTTGAGAATCGCCGGAAACCTTAGAATACTATGGTATAATATAATAAGCAAACAAAATAAAGTAAAAAATCAAATGGCTAAGCACACCCCACAACTCAGAGAATTAAAGGATCATCAGATGCGAGAAACGTACATTTTGATTCATAAAGCTAGCGGGCGATCGGTTAAAGAAATCTTTTATTATCCTTTACATTTTAACCGGGTACATTATATCGTAAGAACCGCCGCGGCTCACTTTTCCAGAGTAAATAAAAAGATTGCCGCGGGTAGCACGTTCTACAACTCGCATTAAACCGCCGCCCGATCGCCCGCAACACCGAACCCGCCCCGCGCGGGTTTTTTCTTAGGTACGATCGCCCGCAAGGTGCTGCGCGATCGCATCCTAAATCAACTGAGTTCTTTATGCAGTAATGGTTTAATGGTGCTGCACTGACTCGATTATCTCAGGGCGATCGCCCGCAAAGATTAATCCCAGTGTTGGGAACGACCCGAAAACTTATCCTGATTTTCCGGTTTCTGCGAGTTGATATAGTATACTATAATGAGACATTAAAAAGCAAAAAACAATGACAGCATTATTAGCTCAGACTCGGATTGTGGTACAAATTCAGTTTGTCGAGAAAGGATTCCCGGCCGCTTTAGGTGCTGATATTTTTGACGGCGTGACCAGAGATATTGAGGAAAATTGGTCTGAGGATCGCTTCATGGAGTGGACACGGGAACTAGAGGCAAGATATAACCGCTACACTCCTAAAGACTTAGTAAATGCTCACCACCTGGTAAATCGTATCACGGCTGATCAGGTCAAGCAATACCGGATCGAGGGTCACGCTGCTAAGCCGATCGCCCGATCGCATTAAAAGTTAAAAGTCAGTCCGACCGCAAAAAAGCCTCTACCGGAAATGGTTAGAGGCTTTTTTGTGGCTATTCGGTCTCGGTTGGCTCTTCAGAAACGATAGAGGTAAGGTCGGGGGCGATCGTACCTGCTAGAATGCCGTCTCTGAGAGCTTGCGGCGTGATTCCCATCCGGTCTGCGAGTAGTGCTAACATCTCTACCCGTTTGTTTTCACGCTCCCCTAGCTTAGAGCATAGAAGCGATCCGGCTTCTTCTGGTAGCGATCGCCCTTTCAGCCACGCTTCGATCGCCAATATATACAGATAGTACGGCGGTAGGTTCACATAATACCGCCCGTGCTTGTTTGGGGCGATCGGGATTACTTTGGTCATTTTGGCTCCTAAATTGATCGGTATCTGTGCGGACATCTATACTATACCACCGTATATCAAGATTAATCGTTAATCTTGAATCAAAGTTGCATCACGCTAGAATCAGGCTTGTAGCCAATTTGAATTATTTTTGCTTTACCCCTTGACAGTTCCCTGAGTAGTATGGCATATTAGTAGACATAGAGCGAAACGGCGACGGGTTAAGATTAGCCACATCAAACGGGGGCTTTATGATACACGCAATAAAGAGTTAAACAGAAAAAAAGATGAGGTTAGCAGTTATGGAGTCGGGGGATGTCATCCCCCACAGAAACACAAGACCGCAAAACTGGACGCGCCGATCGCTCCAAAGACATTTAAAAGTATCAGTGGAAACTATTTACAAATGGGAGTTTGAAATACATTCAAATTTACTAAAACTTCCTCACAGTTTCAAGATTTGGGAATTTCTAGTAATTCAATCAGAGGTAGAAAGAAAGAAACATCCACCGCTAGACGATTATCAAGTACATTGCTTAATTCTACTTTCTGAGCTAAGGAAGCAATCATATCCAAGCGATACGATCGCCCAAACAATACAGGCTAATGAGCTTGCATTTTACAAGCTACACACAACTTACAGCACACACAAATAAGGGAAATTATCATGTCTAAGAATCAACAGCCACAGCCAATTTCACAGCAACAATACAACACGCTTAAAGCGGGTTATGCCCAAAGACTAGGATTCGATATCGACAAACTGACAGCAGAACAAGAACACACATTAGTAGAGGCGATGTCCGCCGCCGGAATATTGCGTCAAGACATCAAAGCACTACCAGGTAATAGCGCGGTTAATAATGACGATATTCCCAACAGTGGGAATATCGAAGTTGCCTCAACTGAAAAAATCAAAGCAGCCACAGCGAAAAAAAGCAGAAGAGCCGCCGCTAGCACGGCAAGCCGTGACGCGGACATCAATCGGGTTCTAACTCAGACAGCGCAACAATGGGATCAACTTGGTAATTTAGCAGCCGATGTCGCCGCGACTGCCTATAGCAATGCTTTTGACTCTAAATTGACAGAGTTTATTGTTGAGGCTTTACCTGGTAGTGAATACACCGGAATGAGTGCCGCAGATTTTTTGTCAACACTCTAAAGACTAGAGATAGAGCGCAATTAGAGCAACTTAGGGCGCGCATAAGCGCCCTCGAAAATCAAGTAAAAACAGATAGGGAGCGATCGACTATGCAATGGCTTAAGCGCACGATTAATAGGCTTATAGGGCATCTACCGCCTGACAATCTGAGCAACACGGCATCATCAGTTAGTTTTTTTGAAGTAATGGGATATATGTAACATGGCTAAGGCAAAATCGACAGGCAAAAGCTCAAAAATCGCAGGATTAGAACCTGATGATAGTTATGCGACCGGGTTGACTTTCAAAGCAGAGATAACAAACCCGCAATACAAAACCGTAGGCAATTTGAATCCCGCTCTACTGAGAGCAATAAACATCAAAAAAGACAATGCCAAATTGCAGGTTGAATGGGCGCGTGAATGGTTTGACGCTATTAAAGAATTAGAAGGAGCCAGAAAAGAAATAGAGGAAATTCGATCTAGCATCGAAAAATTACATTTCAAGACCGAGAAAGAAGTAGATGAGTACGTTTTGGCATCCCTGTTAGCTAAGGCGGCTTATGAAGAACATTTTAGAGAGTGGACATCGCGAAAAACTGAAGAGCTAGGTCTTTTAACAAAAGTTACTGATGATGAAATTCGCGCTGTCAGTAGTGAATTTGCAGACAGGGTTCGGGTGTGGAAAGCGAAAACAGATCAACGTATTGCCGATAGTACCGAAAAAACTGAGGCTGCTATTTCCCAATTTGGGAGAAAGAAAGATAATGGTCAAGCTCAACGGGATGCTGAGGCTAGAGCGCGCTTGAAAGCCTTTACCAGCGGAAAGCCGATGGAATTTGTCAACTCGATTGGATCAGAAAATTCTGGCAATGATTACAGCACAGTTAGAAGTCCAGATAAAACTCAGTCATCATTGCTTGATAAATTATTTACTTTTGGAAATTGAGAGGACTAACTAATGTTTGAAGTACAGCAATATCAATATCAAAATCATCGACAAATAGATGATCCTATCGAAGTGCAGGCAATAGAAGATTATGAGGAATTTCAGCGCAATTCTGCATACTCGGATAATCGCAAAAAATCCGAGGAAACTGTGAGGACTAAAAAGCTGACATTATACGATCGCATGGACTCACAATGGATTGTATTAGTAGAGATCGGCTTTACTATTTCAACTTTGTTAGGGACGGGGACGGCTATTTGCTTAATGAGGGTGTTTGGTGCAGGTTTGTTAGCTACGGGTGTTGCATTAAGCGCGGTAGCAAGTGCTTTAGGGCTTATGGTTTGCTGCTGGAGGGAGCTAAATCAATCTGAATGTAAATTAAGAGTTTTTGTAATGCTGATTGCAATGACCGCAGGCTTAATTGTTTCTATGTCTGACGCTGGGCTTGACTGGGGACGGGATAATTGGCGGGTATTGGCAACTACTTCGATACTTTTTACCACATCGGTTGTAGCTGTTTTAGCTTTAATAATTGCATCTAAAGGAGTCGATCGGGAATAAATGCTATTAGTTGGCGATCGCACTCAGTGCGATCGCACCTGGTAAAATCTCAGACTAAACTCCAAGGTTAATCCCACTGTTGGGAATTTAAGTAAGAACAGAAAGTAAGAGGAATATCATGAGCCGAAATCAGAAAGCAACATTAATGACAAGCGGATTTTATGGGTTGGCATTGACGCTGGGGCTGTGGGGTGCAATGACACAGCCTGAGACTCGGATCACGGGTACGATCGAAAACCAGCCAATAGATATTCCAGTTTGGCAACAAAAAGATCCAAAATATCAAAAAATCAAAGATGCAAAAGTGAGTCAGGGTTGGGGCGGTTTGCGGTTATTAGTTTGGGGTATAGGTGCAGCCGCGGGTGTAACCGGTCTCGCATTATCAGCAGAGAGGCGATCGGAATTAGAAAGAGAAAGAATCGAATATGAACGCAATTGCAGAGAGGAAGATGCTCAGGCGGACATCCAAGCTAGCTACAATTTAAGCTTGCAGCGCGCTAAACTGCAAAAAAAAGGTGAGGCTCAGATGGCTTTATTTGAAGATAGCTTAGTAGAAGAGGTTGATGATATTCGCGCTGCTAACGGCTGGTTTGCACCCGAACCGGAAAACACACCAGCGATCGCACCCGCAGCGCCTATACTGCAAAATACTGCTTTTGCAGGCATGAAAACACCGGAACAATATCAAGCTGAGATCGAGCTTGCTGCTGAGGGTGCAAAATCAAGACTTAAAGAAGACGGAATTACCGGGGCTGAGGTTCCCGAAGATCGCTACAAACTTTTTAGCGATCGGGGTGAGGCAATTTTGGAGTCAATGGCGGATCTCAAAATGTCTATTCTCAATGTAGCTCCCACAGGTGGCGGTAAGACTCACACCCTAGACAAGTGGATGGGCGACCTTATGGCACTATACCCGCAGGCTGAGATGTATGTTATAGCTCAAAAGAACGATCCCTTTATGGGGTTAAATGCAAAAGGGCGGGTCAAGATTTTCGATAGCAATAAAGCCGCTACAGCTTTAAAATTCATTGATACAGTACACAAGGAATTAGAGCGCCGCAAAGCCGAACCGCTAAATGAGCGTGAGCATGATGAGATACCAGTCCGGCTGATACTTGACGATTGGTATGCGACCTATTTGGCTTTACAGAATTTACCAGCCGAAATTTGGAGAGATGTAAAAAGAAAATTAGGTGATATCGTCACTCTTGGTCGCGAGTTTAACGTATGCCTTTATGTGTGTACTCAGAGTTATATTTTGTCAGCTTTGGGATTAATAGAAGACAGCAATATTCGCAATAATTTAGCGATTGTTTGTCAGGGTCTGGTTAAAGTCAAAGCTAAAGGCAAAAAACAGGGGACGTATCAATCATTGCAGCAAATAATTACGAATGCTTACATCACCCCAAATAAAGAAGACAGACAGCGCATCGCATCAGAGATTCAAGAAGTAATAGAACTCTCTAAAAAGTATGGAGTGCCAGCCGTATTTAGCGCGATCGATGAGTCTACTTTAGCACTGATGCCTCGTGTAACTATCACTTTAGATGAGCCTAGTTCTAGCTCTACAATCATGCCAGTTGCTGATAGTAAAGAAGATGAGGAAATAGCAAGGGAATTAAGGCAATTAAAAGCAAACTTTGAGACGATCGAGCCAAGTGATACTCAGTCTCAGTCTCAGGCTGAGACTCCCACAGGAAACACCCCAAACAACGACAGCATCGGCATCCCAGCTAGTGAGATTCCCCAAAGTGAGAGTGAGAGTCCTGAGACTGAGAGCCAATTAAACCCAGAATTTGAGGGCTGGTATAAGTGGTTGCCTAGCAAAGTAGAAGTGATAAAATTGCTCGAAGATACCGACGGGGAAATTTACACATTTACAAGTTTTGTCAGGTCTAAACTAAAGAAAACAGAGACCGAGTATCACAAGAAAAGCAAAAATGCGGTAGTCGAGTTGCTGTTAACTTTAGAGCGATTTGACCTCATAACAAAATACAAGATAGACACCACAAAATATCCGATCGAATAACGTCCGGTTTGCAACCCGATCGCGAGTATATTGTACTATAAAGATACCCGCGATCGCACTCTAAAACCTTTACCCAAAACCAAAATGGCAACCAAAAAAGCAGCAAAAAAACCATCAGAACCGGGCCCTTTAGAAAAGGCTTTAAAAGTCCAAAATAATGCCGATCGCGCTGCCAAACGTGCGATCGACAACAAAAATGCACCGCTTACATTAAGTTTACCCGAAACACCCGACCCGTTCTACACTCGACAATCAAAGCATAAGTATGGCACTTGCTGGCAGTGCGGCGATTCCAGAAATCATGGAGGCGGACTACCAGGCGGATCGGATGCCTATTGGTGCGACCGCTGCAAAGAATGGCTACCTATTAGAGAGTCACTAGCAGACACGGCAAAAGTTGGCATACAGGTCGGGAAGTCGCGGGTATAGGCACTAGACTAGACACACATAGACACATAGCCTAAAACCCTTATTTTGCGTGGCTAGACACCCGATTAGACACACATAGACACATACCCTAAAACTCCCTCGCAGCAAGCTTTTAAAGCTATAATCCGGAATTAGACAAAATTGTGTGTAGACGCGCGGTAGACATTGTAAGATGTGTCTACCCTTTTTTATTCCCACTGTTGGGAACGATCCGGATTTTATGCTATAGTATCGTAGATTGTTTTAAGGATTTACAGGTTTACCCAAAAATGCAAACAAGGTATCTGAAAAGTTTTCTTAGCTGGCAAGGTGGGAAGATGAAACTTTTGCCCAAATTGTTGCCGCTGTTTCCAGAAAAAATCAAAGCTTATTATGAGCCTTTTTTAGGTGGCGGGGCGGTTGCGCTTAACATCTCTGAACGGTGTCAAGACATGATCCTTAGTGATAAAAATGATTGTTTAATCAACGCGTGGCAGTGTGTGAGGGAAGATCCTAGCCGTATGAATCAATTATTGATATGGCACAAAGCGCAACACGATCGAGGGCATTACCGAAAAAAGGATTTTTATTCGGGTCATTACTACAGTATGCGAGATGACTACAATGCAGAAAGAGGTACGGGCCCGATCGCCGCGGCGCGTTTTATCTATCTGGTTAAAGCTTGTTTCAATGGTTCATGGCGATCGAACCGTCAGGGGAAGATAAACACAACTTTAGGCACTAGGTTCTACTTGCCTGAGTTAGACATTGCCGCGGCAAGACTCGCAAGCGCTGCTATTATTGCGAGTGATTACACTATAATCAAAAGCGCGGGACGTGGTGATGTTGTTTACTTAGATCCGCCGTACCATGCCGATCGGGAAATTGCTAGTAACTATGCGGTCGGCGGGTTTAGTGAAAGCGATCGAGTTGCGATGGTTGCACTCGCAGCTAAAATCGGCAAGCGCGGGGCGATCGTTATAGGCTCCGACCTTGATACACCGTGTACCCGTGACCTGTATGGCGGGGCGGGTTTCATTTACGATACGTTTCCCTATACATACTGTGTTGGAGGAAGTGAGAAAAGTCGATTCATAAGCTCAGAGCTAATATACCACAACATCTCATACTAATATGTTATATCGCGTTAAACTTGCGGATTAATGTTTTAACTGTGGTATGGTATATTAAGAACACAAAACAAGCACAAAAACATTCCCATTAATGGGAATTCACAAACTAAGGATTAAACAACATGGCACGTCAAAGCAAAAAAGCTAAAATTCAATCTGAAGCGGAATCAGCATCTATCGCTGTTTTAGATAATGAGCCTGTAAAGCAGTCAGAGTCTGAATTGTTGACTGTAGACGCTGTTGTTAAAGCAGAGTCAGTAGAAATTTTCAACACCGGGGATTACACTTTTGAGTACACTCTGCTAGGTTCCGGCACTTGCTACCCTGTTTTGAAAGTCAAAGATGAGATATTTTTTAGCGGTTGGGAGTGTAAGGATCTGGCATCGGCTGAGGCTTTACTCATTAGCCTGTACTACCAAATCACAGGAGTTCTAAAAGGATCGATGGCTAGTATACGGTCGCATCTATTAGCTAAGCACCCGCTATCTGACTTGATTTACACTGCTAATAACGCTGCGACACTCTCAGAGTCTTTTGATTCTCAGGGCAACCGAACAGATTTATTTCGAGTTGTAGTCAATCAGCACGGTTGGGCGCTTTCTGGTAACACTCGACTAGAGACGATTAAGAATATTGAAAGAGCGACCGGAATTCAGCAGCAAGTCCATGCGGTAATTACCGACGGGACTAACGATATTCAAGTTATTTTGGGAGGAAACACACAGCGCGAAAAAACCGGACAAGATAAGTTTAATGAAGCGATCGTCCGATCGGGCGCTTCAGAATCGGACAAACGTTACTGGACTATTGTTCGTGAGACGTACATTCGTGAAGGTTTTGGGGGCGGCGGGACTTTTGACGCAATGGCTGCTGTTAAAAAATATGTTGACAAAAATCCGGATTCGCCTTTTGCCAGCAACTTGAGCGAAATTGCTAAAAGTAATGAGACCATCGCTTACGATTTAATGAAGTTACAGCAAGCGACACAAGGTAAAGATGGTGACACATTAGCCCCGCAACAGGCGATCGCACAGTTAGGTCAAAAACTTTCTAAGATGGCACGGATCAAGAATGCGGAACCCGTGAATTTAGAACAGGTATATGAGGGCATCCACCTTGATACTGCGGATATTCGCCGTCACTATACGGGTGAAACTTTAACCGAAATTTCGCGGGTATTGATGGAGTCAACACCTGAGATCCGGACACAATTAATTGAGGCAAAACGGGACGGCGACAAACAAAAGTTAAGCATTCTGAAATCGCAATTAGAGAACCCGCAAGACGAAAACAATGCTGAGGATGATGGGAGTCCAGACTGGAATAGTTTGAATGACTTAGAGTCAGCAACTGAGACAGTAGCACCTGTTTCTGTACCCGTGCCAGATGCTGAGGATTCTCAAAAAGAATATAATAAGGAGATGAGGAAGGCTGGTTATGGTGAGGATAGCTGTTGGATATTAAACCAGAAAACAGCAGAAAGTTTATTAGAGGCGATCGGTGGCGTGGCGGACGTAGATCCCTATGCTGAGAGAGGTCAAAACCTCAAAGCTGATCGGTACATTCTGGCAACTGAGAAACCTTCAGAGATGAAAGATTGGGGCGGCGGAACCCATGACGGTAATGAGGGTTTAAGGGTTGCGACTTCCTTGCCAGCGGTTGAGGGTTTAGTACCTACGGCTACTGAGTTGTTTAAGCGGATCGAGTCAAAAGAGATCCGCGAAGCCGCTTTTGTGGTAGAAGCTAATGCTTTGTTTTATCCGCGCCTGGCAACCTATTTTAAGGCAATCCCTATGGCCTGGGTCGTAGTCAGCCGTGAGAATGCTTTAGAAGCTACTGAGGGATTCGGTTTTGAGCCATCAGCCTATCTAAAAAGTAACGCCCGGTTTAAGAATGTCACAGCCGATAACTGGAATGAGGCAAAACGCGCTTATCTGATTGTTTATTTCGGGAAGGAATACGACCGTTTTGAGCGCGCCTGTGGGAAATATGGCGTAACCTGCTATAACACTAAAGCAGCGCTAGCTAAATCTGTGTCACTTGATTGGGAAGAAACCTCAAGGGGCGGCGATTTAACCGCGAATCATGACGGTAGCTTGTATGAAGTCCAAAAAATCGGGGAAACATTTTTCTTGAGTGTTGATGGCAAGCGTCAGGCGGACGGTTTTAAAAAATTACAACACGCTCAGGGCGCGGCCGTTCTAGACTCGCTCGGTTTGTAATAAATTCCCAACAATGAGAACCGGGCGATCGCCCGGTTTTCTTTCTCTCAACATTCAAGGATTAATCTTTTGAATTTCCGGATATCCTCAAAATGTATGGTATACTATATTAAGCCACAATAGCAGTAGAACATCATGGCAATCAAAACAGAAACAGGCGTTACTCTTAGCAAGGCTTTAGCCCGACAAGTAATTACCTGGGGAAAGAAGGGGATCGACGTTTCAAATTGTCGCGACGCTGAAGAGATGTTGCATAAATCGCGCTTAGATTGGCACGTTGTTTTGCAAGATGTTAAGACCAGTAATGGGACTCCAACACCTTGGAAACAATCGGTTAAAATCGATCCGGATGGCACTCAAACACCGCTCTCGATCGTACCTACGAAAAACTGGAAACCGCTGTCGAATCACAATTTTTTAAATCGTGCAATCAATGTTGCTGAAAGTTTTGGTGGTAGTGTATCGCGGGTTGGTTGGCTAAAGAAAGATACGGCCGCGGTGAATCAGCAGAGTTTTCTCTGGGCAACCATATCACCCGGCGACCTTGCGACAGAGTTGGCAATTGATAAATATGGGGGCGAGGGGATCACCCCAAATATCCTGCTAACATCAGGAACTAGCTACGGGTGCGGGTATTCTTGCAAGATGCTATTAGTCCGCAATTGTTGCCAGAATGGTATGGTCGATCGGCAATCCACTAGCTTGAAAAGTACACACCAAACTAATCTAGCTTTTGAAAATTTCACTTTTGAGCAAGTCCGCGACTCTATCAATTTGTACAAAATAGAGCGCGACCTGTTGCTCAATACTCAGATAGCAGCCGACCGGGTTTACACTATGTTCATCCATAGATTTGGGCATGAAGCTAAGCTCGATCAACCGATCAAGAATCAGCCCCGCAAGGTGCAACTACTTTGGGATATCTACAATGGAGAAGCCGACCGCACTTTTGAGGAAGTCGGGATCGACTTAGGGCAAGCTCGAATCAGAGGCACTTACTACGGTGTTTTACAGTCTGTTATCGCCTATAACAATCATTTTGGAGACTCTAGTGGTGATAACAAAATGATTGACATTATCAATGCTGAACGCGGCAAGGAAATAGACAAAATTCGCGCTAGTTTAACCGCCGCTGCTAGCAAGCGCACTCAAGAAACTGTATCGGTCGGTCTTAGAGCCTGGTAATTAAGCCCCTATTTCCCAACAATGGGATTAACCGTCGCTACTCAAAAGCGGCGGTTTTTTGTGGCGGGCGATCGGGATTTGGGGAGTCAAGTTTTCTTGTCTCAGGTCGCGCCGATCGCCCGTCACAGAATGGGGATAAAAGTCATAGGACATTCTCTGTATTTTATAATATATAGCGTTCTGTGACAGACTCAAGCCTATACACTGTAACGATTTTACCCCAATTTCAAAACAGGTCGGGCGATCGGGATTTGGGGAGTCTGCTGGCATCCCAGTAGACTCCCCAAACGGGCGATCGGCTGCAAGTTTTGGGGTCTGCGGGGATTCCCGTAGACCCGACATCAGGTTGCCCGATCGCGCTTAAGACCATTACTGGGATCGCAGTAATGGGGGTCTGAATGAGTGCGAACCTAGAGCCTGGTACAATCGCTCGATACCTTATAGACTAAGGCTTTAAGGGTACAAACCCAAGGCGATCGGCTGCAAGTTTTGGGGTCTATGCAGATCCGCATAGACCAAACATCAGGTCGCCCGATCGCGCTTAAAGCAATTACTGGGATCACAGTAATTGGATCTAATTGAGTGAGGATCGCCGCCCCCACAAAATGACTCGATACCTTATGTAGCATAGCTTTGAGGGTGAGGATCTGAATTACTCAGATCCGAGTAATTGGATCTAAACGATTGCTGTTCTAAAGCCTTCTCAAATCGCTCGATACCTTACAGCGTAAGGGTTTGAAGGTGCTGCGCGCGATCGCCCGCCGTCACCCGCCGATCGCCCGTCACACAATGGGGATAAAAGTCATAGGACATTCTCTGTATTTTATAATATATAGCGTTCTGTGACAGACTCAAGCCTATACACTGTAACGGTTTTACCCCAATATCAAAACAGGTCGGGGCGATCGGGATTTAAAGCTGATACAAGTTTTCTTGTACCAGGTCAACGCGGGCGATCGCGCTTAAAGATTCTTTTAAACCGTCCGGTTTTGTTGATGTGTTATGGTATAATATAGAGACAGCTTAGCAAGTGACATCATGACAGATTTAGATTTTGGTGGTAAGAAGATCCGGTTTGAGAAGCGGGGCGATCGGGTTTGGGTTTCGCTTTCTGATATGGCGGCGGCGACTGGCAAAAAAGTTAATGACTATACCAGACTCGTTGCTACTGTTGAGTTTTTAGCAGAGTTTAAGAGCATTACGGGAATCCCCGTAATGGTATCTAATGTGGGCGGGGCGGTAGAAACTACGGGGACGTGGGCAATTGAGGAAGTGGCGATCGACTTTGCGGCGTGGTGCAATGTCAAATTCCGAGTTTGGGTATCGCAGCAAATTAAAGCCCTGATGACGACCGGGACTGTCTCGATCGCGCCGCCCGATTGCCCATGTTGGATTGAAGATTGTGCTAATCCGTGGGTAGCGTTTTTTGACAAGGATTTTTGCGATCGGGTATTTGGCTGGTACGGGGCACAGTTTTATTGGCAATTCGTGTACAAGGCATTAACGCCAGAAGAGGCTGCTAAGGTCAATCGGCTTAATCCGCCAGTTGCGGGTGTAAGAACCCAGCGAATCCACCAATACCTAACACCGGAAGCAAAAACGCGCTTAACTCCCTATATTGGGGTGCTAGTTGGCATGGTGTACGGCGCGCGATGCCGTGAGGACTTCCGGCTAGGCTATGCGGACAAGTTTGGAGGTAACGACCAAAAACGGATACCCGGATTTGATAAGTAATTCCCAGTAATGGGAGCGGGGCGATCGCCGATCGCCCGCTAAAAAATACTTTTCTGAATTGTCCGGTTAGGGCTTGACAATCCAGTATGCTATGATATGATAGAACAAACCAAACAACAGAGGACTCAATTATGCCAGTCGAACTTAAAGACTACGCTCAATATCATCCAACACGCTTAACCCGGCAATCCGATAATCCCGTAATGTCTGGCACTTATACCTTAGAAGCATTAGCCACCCTATACGGCGGGGAAAATGAAGCTGAGATATTACGGTCTGCCGCCATACAAGGTCAAGCTTTTTTAAAGAAGGCGGACGGCTACACTGCTTTTAACCCGATACCAGGGGAAACTAGCGACCTACCCTTAGATGTCAATCCTGCTAGTGAGGCGATCGAGACTGAGACTGAGGAAGATGCTGAGGAAGATGCTGAGGAAGATGCTGAGGAAGATGCGATCAAGACTGAGACTGAGGAAGATACGATCGAGACTGAGACTGAGACTGAGAGTGAGACCGAGACTGAGGAAGATGCGATCGAGACTGAGACTGAGGAAGATGAGGAAGGCGATGATGATGATGATGACGATGAGGATAACGGCGTGTTTTAATCTATCTTTGTAACACTTAAACCGATCGCCCGCGCGATCGGCTTTTTTGTGGCAATTCCCAACAGTGGGATTAATTAGTTTAACCTAAACGAATAAATCGTAATTTTGCAAAATCTTCTGGCATCGTGGGAGTGTTAACAGGCATACCGCCGCTTAGCGCTGCGGTACTATGTGGCGTTTTAAATTTGTATTGCAGTTCGATCTCGCAAGCGGGTAGATCGTAAGTATTTTTAAGATAGCTTTTTATGGTAACTGATGAGCCAAGGGAACCGCCCGACAGTACGGTATGCGCTGTATTGCCATTGCCTATTAGTGTTGCAACCTCTCCCACAAATCGTACTAAACGACAAACAAACTCGACACAACCAACACCGGAAACCTGAGCAAAAACATCATAAATACCTGCTGTAACGATCGCCCGTGAACCGCTATGAGAATAACCAGAACCTGCATAGATTAAAGACATAGGTAGAGCTATCCAGTTCCCCGCCTGTCCAGCCGTGAAGCCTGAGTTAGCACCGGATGCGACAGTCCAACTACTTTGATAAATAGAAGGAGGAAGAGCGCCAAAATTTGGTGGCGTAACAAGCCCTAAGACGTTAGAAGCGTTAGTTTGTAACACTTGGTTGGCAGTAGGGCTTAAAGCGGCAATAGCAGCCAAATCCGGGTCGTTCCTCTGGTAGTCTATATCAATTCTTCTAACATTGCCTTTACCTTCAATCGTGTTTGCATTAGTAGTTAAAGTGTTAACAGAATTCGCTGCTGAGTTAAGATTAGGCACGATCGTGCTAAGCCTAGAATTTAGTGCTGTATTTTGGGCGGTTAACCCGTCAATCTCTGCCTGTATTTGTATTAGTAGCGGCGCGATCGTGCTTGCACCTGTAGCCTGGTATTGCTGAATTAGTAAGCTTTGCTGTCCGGCAATTTGCAGGCTCAGATTGTAATTATATTGCAGCCTATCTACGATCGCCTGCACTTGCGCGTTAAGGTTTGCCGCGCTATTAGCTGAGGCATTCGTAATAGCCGGGACGATCGCGTTACGGTTTGGATTTCCTGATGAGTACATGGTAATAAAAAACCGCGATTTCTCGCGGTATCTAAACTTTGGTGAGTCTATGGGAGTGTTGACTATTTAGCCATGTTAATCTTAGCATTTTTTAAAGATGCTAAGATTAATTTACATTGGTACGGGTAAATAGTTAGCGGGCGATCGGCAAGTGGCGATCGCTCTTTTTTGTTGCAAGTATTAAATTAAGGTTTGCCAATTTGTTCGTAACGGTCACGCCACGGAGTGATGAGAGAATAATCATCAAATCGGTTGGGCAATGACCTTACTAAATTGCACCCGCCAAAAGTTTTGCCATCAAAATAATAAACTGGTTTGCCTCGGAATTTTGCGAATTGTTCTTCTTCTTTGGTTGACTCCCCAATATATCCACCGGGCGCGATTAGTATAATCGCGTCACTGTCTAGGATTTTTTGAAAGTGCAAATCTTTTACTTTTGCAATTTGCTTGGTCGTCAACATCAGGTCTTTGTGTACAGAATTAAGCCACAAGCCGCATAAATGCACTCCCCAATTCTCAAGCGTCAAAAGTAACATGGCTTGATGCGCTTCATCTCGGAACCGGGTAGAACCGCATAAAGTAATAACACCGTTACCTTTTTCGATGTATTCCTTGGCTGACAGATTAAACATTTTGAACTCCTATTTTGTTTCGCTATTATAGTATATCATAGTTGCAGCGCAAACCCGGACTATCGAAAATTCCCGTTTGCTTCGATTTAATTACCCGATCGCCCGCTGTCACACAATGGGGATAAAAGTCATAGGACATTCTCTGTATTTTATAATATATAGCGTTCTGTGACAGACTCAAACCTATACGCTGTAACCGTTTTACCCCAATATCAAAACAGGTCGGGGCGATCGCCCGGCTTATATGGTGCTTATGTAATCGGGGCGATCGGACTGAGGCGATCGCTGCTTTGGTTACAGGTGACAAACCGTTATCAGCACAGGGTTCTAGGCGTTCTAACGGCGCTTTGGTTACAGGTGACAGATTACTTTCACGGGTCAAGCAAAAACCCGGCAATATTACCGGGTTTTTTATAGCGGGCGATCGGGTTGTGTTTACTTCCCAGTGTTGGGATTAATCGGCATCAAAGTCTATTTCCATCTGCTGATTATCGTAAAATTGTTTTTGATACATTGTTCGGAAGTGTTGGGCATTCTTAGCCTGTTTTACCAAGACTGCAAGGCGATCGAGGTAGCGTTCTAATTTGGGAATTGTTGCGGGGCTGATGTGCTGATGGATATAATCGATCCGCCCTTGTGGGGTTTTCTGCCTGACTTGGTTTAGCTTGCAGCGCTCTGTCATTGTTAAGAAATCGTAACAATAGTGCCAATAGAATTTAACCCCCATTAGCTTTACCGCTTTTTCGTACAGCAGAGGCTCAAAAAACACTTTGTAGGGCTTTGCATCATCTAAGATGCGATCGAGCGCTGTACGCGATTCTGGGCTGGATTGGAGGGCGATCGGTAGCCAGCCAGTAACACCTTGAATGTAAGAAGTTAAGCCTATTTCACCAATTAACTCGATCGTATTGAAAGCTTGAATTTTCTTGAGGTTCTGAGCAACCAAAAAAACGAATTTAAAAGCCGTTTTAGCTGGGATAGGCTTGATGTCTTTCCCGTTTTTTTGGATCTCGTGAGCCAAGTCCAAAGGCATAGTCCGTAAAGGTTCCAGCCATTTAGGAACCCCAGTATGAGCCAAGTCGGAAAACCATCGCCGCATTGTTTGGCGATCTACCCCAGACATTAGTGCTAATCCACGCTCTGATACCGCACATTCCCCGGTCGCGACGATCGTAAAATACTCGATCCCGTTTTGTTCAGTTCTGATAAACTCTGGTATACTAGACATAGGTTTTATGGCTTTAGATGGTTACACTTCTACTATACCATAACATCAGTAAAAACCCGGCAACTTTTACCGGGTTTTTTTATTGCGGGCGATCGAGTTGTGTTTACTTCCCAGTGTTGGGATTAATCTGCAACTTCATGTTTAACTGTTTGTTGCCGAAAAATTCTAATTGATACAGTGCATCAAAATCTTGACGATCTGATGCCAGATTGACTACAACAGCCAATTGGATCAAATACTTTTCAAGTTTGGGAAGTGTATCGGGACTGATGTGCTGATGAATGTAATTAATCCGCCCGTTGGGAGTTGGCTGGTTAACCAGGTTTAGCTTGCAGCGCTCTGCCAGTGTTAGAAAATCGTAGCAGTAGTGCCAGTAAAAACCAACGCCCATCATCTTTACTGCTTTTTGGTACAGCAGAGGCTCATAAAATACTTTGTAGGCGATCGGGCGGTCTAAGATGCGATCGAGCTCTGTCCGCGATTCTTGGCTTGATTGAAGCGCGATCGGTAGCCAGCCAGTCACACCTTGAATGTAAGAAGTTAAGCCGATCCGGTTTGTCGATATCAAAACTTTTAAAGCTTTTGCGCGTCCCTTACTTGCGTAATGCCCTATTACTGCTGAGCAAAAATCGGCTTGATAGACTACAACATCACCACCTTTTTTGCTAAAATCGCCTGTTAGGTTCAAATCCTTACCTACAAAAGGTTCCAGCCATTCTGAGGGTGCTTTGCCTGTTAGGTTTTCTATTAAATCAAATAGGGATTGTTGCCTGATTCCACAAGCGCGCGCTAAACCCGATTGGCTCATGCCACATTCCCCGGTCGCGACGATCGTAAAATATTCGATCCCGTTTTGCTCAGTTCTGATAAACTCTGGTATACTAGACATAGTGTTAAATGCGAGTGTGGTTGCTTATCATTATAACATAAAAATAAAACAAAACCCGGATATTTTATTCGGGTTTTGTTTTGGGCGATCGGGCGATCGCCCTACGGTTTTGTCGGTCAGGTTCAAAGCCTTACCTAGAAGGCGTTCCAGCCGTTTTGAAGCCTTGCCATCGGTCAGGTCTAATAGTAGGTTGCTTGACACTGCCTGAGTAATTAGTTATGAGTGTCAAAGCCTTACCTACAAAGCGTTCTAGCCGTTTTGTAGGCGCTTTGGTTGTGAGTGTTTTAATCGGTTTTGCGATCGCGCGATCGCGCAAAATAAAACCCGGCAACTATCTAAAATTGCCGGGTTTATATTATTTCTTGCCCTTGCCTGGTTTGTTTTTGTTGCGTCGCTTAAGCCTAATTTTGCGTTG
>CASBRC010000452.1 GCA_949128015.1 Synechococcales cyanobacterium PMM_0003 | reverse complement strand
ATCATCAGCAAAAATGTCTAGCTCACTTACGTCGCCACTTTAAGCAACTTTTGAAATTAGCCGTAAAGTCGCAGCAAGAAATCGGACGGGTATTTATCAAGCTAATTGATGAAGCATTTACCGCCCATGCCAATTGGCGAGATGACCAAGACACCCTGAAATATTCACAATGGGCAGATGATTTTAAACAAAAAGTCAGCCAAGCCATTTCTGACTGGATGCCAAAAGTCGGTTACTCGGCGGGTAAATTTCTTAAATCTCTCAAAGAAAAAAGTGCTCAGTGGTGGTATTTTCTCGATCATCCTCATGTCCCGCCAGATAACAATCGTGCCGAACGCAATCTTAGGTTAGCCGTTACCAAACGCAAAGTTTGTGGTGGCTCTCGTTCGATGGCTGGCTTAGATAATACCGCCGCTTTATTGACTGTTATTCAAACTTGTAAAGCACAAGGTCGCTCTGTATTGGACTTTTTCTGCCAAGCTTTGATCGATCCTTCTTCTCTTTCCCTCATTCCTATTCTCACCTGATTCCTTACAAAATTTTTATGCGATCGCATCCCAGTTGCTAAAAGTTGCGGCTTGTCCCCAAAGTTTGCCTCGCCGATCGACGACATTCCAGATAATTGCGCGATCAATATAAAAGCGATCGCAATTACTCGCAATCCTAATGCCACGATAATTACTGATATAGCCCTGAGACTTTGCCTGTGCCAAAAGCTGCTCTCTTTCGCTACGCTCCACAGGCTCAGCCGTATAGCGTGATGGTGTTGATGTTAGAGTTTGCCAATCCATTTTCCACAGATCGAGAGCTTTTTGATTGCCATAGTTCAGAATTGGATCGGCTTGAGTCCCATGCGAAACGATTACAAAATCGGCGTTAAATATTAGGTTGGCGGTTTCTAACGGTGATTGGTGATTGGTGATGGGGATTAAATCATCTCCAGTCCAATGATGAAAGCTATACAGTAGTAGCTGGATATGTTGTAATAGTTTCTCTTGCAACCAAGGCTGAGATTTATCTGGATTCATGTGCTTACAATATGGAATTATTGGATTTGATGAGTGTTAGCGTTGATTATGTTGGTGGCGATCGCCCTAATAATCGCTATGTTAGCGTTTTAGTCGATTGCATTGGTATTGACGATCTGCTGACCTATCGCATACCAGAAGATGTTGATATTCAAATCGGCGACATACTCAGTGTTCCTTTAGGTAATCGTCATGTGGGTGCGATCGCATTACAAATTTCTGATACTTCTCAAATTGCGGATACTGAAACAGAAATAAAATCAGTTAGTGCCGTAGTTAGTTCGGGAATCTTTCCAAAAACTTATTGGGAAATGCTGATCCACACGGCTGATTATTATCGGACACCGCTTATTCAGACTGTAAAAACAGCACTTCCTCCAAAATTACTCGATCAGTCTCATTATCGAATTAAGATTAAGACTCTCTCCCCCCAGCCCCCTCTCTCAGAGGGAGAGGGGGAGCTAGAGTCTTCTGGTTCCCCTCTCCCCTTGGGCGAGGGGCTAGGGGGGAGGGCGATCCCAAAAGCAGCTCAAATGGTTTGGGATTTTTTGCAAGAACATAAAAATAATCCTAAGGGATTTAGCCGCCGTTTTATATATCAAAAGTTAGGTCGATATACTAGTTCAGGCTTAAAAGAGCTCCAAAAATTAGAATGGATAGAAACAGTTTTAGAATTACCGCATCGACCGCAACCTAAATATGAAGATGTTGTAATTTCACTTAAAGCGGCGGATAGTGAGCTAACTGAGAGACAAGCAGAAATACTTACAATATTGCAACATCAAGGTGGTGAATGCTTAAAAACACAATTATATAAACTTGCCAAGACCACATCTACTACTGTGCAAACTTTGGCGAATAAGGGCTATATTGCGATCGCAAAACGTGAGTCTCTACGTTTAGGCGGGAAGAGTCATACGGTTACACGTGATTGCCCTAAAGATTTAACGCCCGATCAAGAGGCAGCTTTACGACAAATTCTGATTGCGATTTCCGATCAAACCGCGCCGCACTTTCTTTTACATGGAGTTACAGGCTCAGGTAAAACCGAAGTATATCTGCAAGCAATCGCACCTGTTCTCGCAGCAGGAAAATCAGCGCTAGTTCTCGTTCCTGAAATTGGCTTGACTCCGCAGCTTACCGATCGCTTTCGCGCTAGATTTGGTGATGCGAAGGTGAATGTTTATCATAGCCAATTGTCTGATGGTGAACGCTTTGACACATGGCGATTGATGCTCACTGGTGAAGC
This sequence comes from Synechococcales cyanobacterium PMM_0003, assembly GCA_949128015.1. Classification (GTDB taxonomy): domain Bacteria; phylum Cyanobacteriota; class Cyanobacteriia; order Pseudanabaenales; family Pseudanabaenaceae; genus Pseudanabaena. The sequence goes on along the minus strand of CASBRC010000452.1, from coordinate 9,799 downwards.
TCAAATTGTGATTGGTACGCGATCGGCTGTATTTGCACCACTTTCTAATTTGGGCTTAATTGTCATGGATGAGGAGCATGACAATAGTTTCAAACAGGATCAGCCTCAGCCCTGTTACCATGCGCGAACGATTGCCGAATGGCGATCGCAATTAGAGAATGTTCCGCTTGTCCTTGGCTCGGCAACTCCATCGGCTGAAGTTATCTATGCTCATCAAGAAGGGAAATCAATTTATCTAGAACTTCCTAATCGGATTGGGAACAAAGCAATGCCGCCGATCGAAGTTGTGGATATGCGCGATGAATTTAAGGCGGGTAATTATTCGATTTTAAGTCGTAAGTTGCAAACTGCGATCGCAGAAATGTTAGAAGCTAAGCAGCAAGGGATTCTATTTATCCATCGGCGCGGCTATAGCACCTTTGTTTCCTGTCGTTCCTGTGGCTATGTTGCAGAATGTCCTAACTGCGATGTCTCTCTCTCCTATCACGATCCCATTTCACCAACCGCCCATCAACCCAAATCCGCACATTTACGCTGTCACTATTGCAACTTCACGCTAATTCAACCCAAATCTTGTCCTGAATGCGGTTCGCCTTATTTCAAACATTTTGGTAGTGGCACTCAAAAAGTGGAGCAGGAACTTGCGAAGCTATTCCCAAATATCCGTCTAATTCGCTTTGATAGCGATACCACTCGCAACAAGGATCAACATCGATTATTAATTGATCAGTTTCGTGCAGGAGAGGCTGACTTATTAGTGGGAACGCAAATGCTCACCAAGGGTTTAGATATTCCGCAGGTAACTTTAGTGGGCGTAGTTTCGGCGGATGGATTGTTAAATTTCTCAGACTATCGTGCGGGAGAGAGAGCCGCCCAAACTTTATTGCAGGTAGCAGGTCGAGCAGGTCGCGGCGAAAAGGATGGCAAAGTGATTATGCAAACCTACACACCCGAACATCCCGCCATGCAAGCAGTGCAAAGCTATCAACTGGATGAGTTTATGCAGACAGAATTAGAAATGCGTGAGGCTCTGCGTTATCCGCCGATGGGACAGATGGTGTTAATTCATCTCAGTAGTGAGAGTGACACGGCTGTTGAGAAGTCCGCGAATGAGTTAGCCGAATATTTGCGTCAATTAGAGAATGATTGGGATATCTTAGGCGCAACTCCTGCGACGATCGCCAAAGTCGCCAATCGTTATCGCTGGCAGATTTTATTAAAATTTGCCCCTGAAGTTTTGCCAAATGTACCAAGCTTAGAAGAGTTGCGAATGTTGGTTAATTCTAAAGCTGTCAGAGTTGCGATCGATGTCGATCCACTCACAATTTTGTAAGATAAAACAAAAAGGTTCGCATTGCGAACCTTTTTGCTATGAGCGAGTTTGAATGCTTTGCCAATGCTGGCGGTAGATTAGCTCTAACTGATTGCCACACTTCATAAATAGCTTGGCTTGCTGATCTTGGAATGCCAAAAATAGACGGTGAAATGCTGATACAAAGATCGCAATCAATAAACCTGTTGCTGTCGTAATTAGCGCTGCACTAATACCTTCGGTTAGCGAACCTGATTTAGTATTTGCTGCCACATCACCAATTTTGAGAGAACCAAATGAAACGATTAGCCCTGTGATCGTTCCTAATAGCCCCAACAAAGGTGCAAGCGTAATGGCGGCCTCCAGCAATTTTTCGCCCTTGAGCATTCCTGTTAATTCTTCATCAGCCGTACTTTCGAGAGCGAGTCGAAATAGCTCAGGATCGGGTTCTTCTAAAGCTAGGGGTGCATATAGAAACCGCGCAACAGGAACTTTTAAGGATTGCTCCGCCACGATCGCCGCCATTTTTAAGTCTTGACGGGCGATCACTAAAATATTCTCGGCGGTTTTTCGTTCTTGCTTGAGAATGCCAACCCAAAAAATCAGGCGCTCCATGATCCCCGCCAAAGCAAATACTGATAGGAGCATGAGTGGGTACATGACCACCCCACCCGCCTTAATCAAATCAATCACTTGGCGTTGGCTCCTCTTCATCAATTAGGATTGACTCCTTTTCATCACTTGGGATTGACTCCCTTTCTTCGCGTTCTCGGCTGAGTTGGTTAATCAGAGACAGGACTTTGACCCCGCGCTCAAAGGAGCGATCTTCAAGGAATACAACTTCAGGAACGCGGCGCAAGGATAGTCTTTGCCCAACTTCGCGTTTAATATATCCTGTCGCTGAGGCTAGAGCCTCCATGGTTTGTTGTCTTGCTTCTTCAGTACCGTAGATACTGACAAAAATTTTCACATGTTGGAGATCGCCTGATAATTCGGCATCGGTAACGCTGACCATGCCTGTACCGACGCGATCGTCTTTAATATCTTTCAGCAACATGTTGCTGACTTCTCGCTTAATTAATTCGGCGACACGAGCAACTCGTCTTGTAGTAGCCATAGATTTGTACTTAACACAGTAAACTTTAATTTTTGAAATTGCTGATATAGCGATGGAGGGTTGAGAGAGTACGCCCCTTCGGGCGCACTCTCTCACTCACTACTATTAGCGGCTGTCGTAATGCCGACAATCTTGACATGGCCCACTAGGATTGACTGCACAGCGCATATAAGGCGATCGCGCATTGTACTTGCAGCTAACCTTACCAATCACATAGCCAAACCCATCAATGTAAGTCATATCGGCGGGTGGCAATGCTTTGAGCCTTAAGGCTATGGGAATTGCGACCGCAGCCGAGTTTGGTTGCATTATTTCTCTATATTTGGCTTGAGCACGATGCAATATCCATAGAGATAGGATTGGCGGCGCTACACCCAGCAATAAGATGATAATGATGTCTAACATAGAGCCTTAATATGGCGATTGTTTAACATGCGGTAAGGACTAGGATTGGCTAAAATCCGAATCCAGATCTATCAAAGGACGCACAGTAAGATAATTTAGTAGCGCGGCGGAGCCGCGCTACTAAATTATCTTACTGTGCGGAACCCTAAGCGATGTCTAGTCCAAGCATAGCTCTTAATACTAGCGATACACCAATAAACCCACTTACGATCGCACTAATCATAGCAACCGCAGTGACAGGCTTTTTAAGTAATGGAATAATCGGGGCAATCACCACAGAGAGCACCCCACCAGTGATTAGCGCTAAAAATTTTGGATAACGAAGCAGATTTTGGATAAAACTTTTCATAGGTTTGAGTTTCTAAGATACGAACGGTAGAAAGCGCTGTTTGTCTGATTGAGTTGTGACTTGTTGATGGCTCTTGTTAATTACATTATCCGACAAAAGTTTTGTTAGTGCCTCTGGATGAGTATCCCAATTTAAAATGACCAAGTATCGATGCGATCGGCTTGCACTTTTTGCATTGCTTGCATAATATTATCGCTTTTGACTTTGCAAATCCCCATAAAAGTGACAAACAAAACTACCGTAATGGCAACGTAATTATTCAGTTAACTTTAATTGTGATTGTAGACATGATTGATCTCCTACTCAAAAAAGCTCAAATCGCAGACACATTATAGCAGTCAAACTAAGAACGGCATAGTCTTTGCTAAATCTAAACCACGCTCAAAAATCTCGTTGATCGCAAACATTTCACCGTCAGTAGTCATGAATTTATGATCCTTAGTAGCTTTAATGCGATCGCCATTTTCTAACTCATATTCAAAGACTTCCTGCTCACCGCGATCGTGCCACTGTGCGATCGGTTGCGTATAGACAAATCCATTCTCATCAACACTATAAACATGACATTCGATTTGATGCTCCACAATTTTACCAATCGGCATCACCCCATATTCCACTGTCTGCACAAGTGTATCGTAACTAAGACAATACTCTGCGAAGATCACCATCTGATCGAATAGATCGTTAGAAATCTCTGACCGAATGCCATTTTTAGCACAACCATCAAGGAAAATAGAACGCTGTTTTTCCATTTCTTCAGGTTTCTTTTTACCCATCGCTCGACGCAATAAATCCGCAGCACCAAGAGAATATCCCGCCAAATCCTGCGCCATTCTCATAATTTGCTCTTGATAACAGAGGACTCCATAGGTATTATTTAAGATTGGCTCTAGCAATGCATCTTGATACTCGATTGCTTCACGGCCATGCTTCCGATTAATAAACTTAGGAATCAGTCCTGCATCCAATGGACCTGGACGATAAAGCGCCAAGATCGAAGAAATATCTTCAATATTAGAAGGCTTGAGATCCTTAACGATCTGCTTCATGCCCGATGACTCTAATTGGAAGATTCCTTCAAGATCGCCTCTTTCTAGGAGCTTATAGGTTTTTTGATTTGCCTCAGTAGACATATCAGGTGCGATCGCATCAATATGAAAATTCGGATCTTGGTTGCCACGAATTAACATACTCGTATGCTCGATCGTTGTTAAATTTCGCAATCCCAAAAAGTCCATCTTCAACAAGCCGAGGGATTCCAAATCCTCCATCGTGTATTGCGTCACCACCTGACCTTCATTGCTACGCTGCAATGGCACAACTTCATCAAGTGGAAACGGCGAAATCACCACACCCGCCGCGTGAACGCCTGAACTTTTGTTCACGCCTTCGATCCGCATCGCCATGTCTAGCCATTCAAATACTTTCGGGTCATCCCTATAGCGATCGCGAAATTCTGGTGCTGGTGAAGCTTCCGAAATCATTGCCTTTAACTTAGCTGGCTTACCCCGCGACACAGGAATCATCTTCGCCATCTTGTCAGATTCGCTATAGGACACATCTAGTACTCGTGCCACGTCTTTAAGAACCGCCTTGGAGGTTAAACGGTTAAAAGTAACAATCTGGGCGACTCGTTCCTGTCCATAGCGTTGGGTTACATATTCAATCAGTTCACTACGATGATCGATACAAAAATCAGTATCAATATCAGGCATTGACTTCCGTTCGGGATTGAGAAATCGCTCAAATAGAAGCCCATGATGAATAGGGTCAATATTAGTAATACCTAGAGAATAAGCAACCAAAGAGCCAGCCGCACTTCCGCGCCCTGGCCCAACGGGAATCTTTTTGTCTCTCGCATATTTGATGTAATCCCAAACTACTAGAAAGTAAGTCGCAAATCCCATCTGCGTGATAATCCCCATCTCAAAGCGCAGGCGCTCTTGATATTCTGCGGTAATCTCAGCATGGGTTTTCGCATTAAATCTTTGGAGTAAACCTTGCCATGTCACCTCTTCAAAATATGTATCCGCAGTATGTCCGTCAGGAATCGGATAATCAGCCGCACTGGGATCGCGCATCAGGTCATAGGGCTTGACTTTAGCCGCAGCATGGAGCGTATTCGCAAGAGCTTCTTCGATTACGTCATCTTCTAAATGATCGCGAAATAGCTGCTTCATTTCATCATAGGATTTGAAATATTCCATACCGCTATAACGGAGCCGTTTCTCATCAGAAATCAACTTTCCTGTTTGAATACAGAGCAGCGCGTCATGGGCTTCCACATCCATGCAAGAGGTAAAGTGAGAGTCATTTGTGGCAATTACTCTGATATCCAATTCCTTGGCAATCTTACAAATTTCCACATTCACAACGCGATCTTCAGGATATCCATGATCTTGAATTTCCAGATAATAATCTTCGCCAAAATGTTCTTTATACCAAGCCGCCACTTCCCGCGCTAGTTTAGGATTGCCATTCATGATTGCTTGGGGAACTTCCCCTGCCAAGCATCCTGAAGTGAGCATTAAACCTTCTTTATATTGCAGCAAATAATCTTTATTAATGCAAGGTCGTGCAAAGATCCCTTTACCTTGAAAGCCTTGTAAATGAGAAATTGTAGTGAGTTTAACGAGATTGCGATAGCCTTGGGTATCTTTGGCAAGAACACATTGATGATATTTTTTCTTTTTATCTTCTCTTTTGTACTGAATGGTAATGTCGCCATTCAAGACGTACATTTCATTACCTATGATCGGCTTAATCCCCTTAGATTTGCAGACCTTGATTAGCTCGATCGCACCGTACATTACACCATGATCGGTTAATGCGATCGCAGGCATCTTTAGTTCGACGGCGCGGTTGACCATATCGGGGATTTGGCTTGCCCCATCGAGCAAACTATATTCAGTGTGAACGTGCAGCCCAACAAATCCAGTCATAACGATCTCTAACATCAAATCTAGACATCTAGATTAACACGCTGTCTAGAAACCAAACCCAAAAAAGTTGTGGCGCACGCTGCGCGTGCGTCACAACTTTTTTGGGTTTTAAGTTTATTGATAGATCAGTAGGTCAATAGCTATACCTCCCCCTTTCCACAGAATTATCTCAATCAAAAAGCGATCGCAACTCCACAAAAGAAACAGCGATCGCCATACAGAATAGTCAAAATTTTTCATGTAATGAAACTATCTTGGTGGCGGAACACTTAAGTCTTTACAGATTTTCTTTGCCAGATTGTCATCAATCTCAGTATGTCGAGGTACAGACAATCTACGGTTTTGGCTCGGATTTCCCCACCATGAATGCCTACCACCTTCTCGTATTAGCTCACATCCATTACTACGAAGATATCGAACTAAATCAGTCCGTTTCATAAAGCTATCAATTCTTCTTCATAACTGTCACCAGCCGCTTCTAATGCTTCATAGCGATTAAACTCAAGCATTTCTTTTAAGGTTATGCGAAGACTCTCTAAAAGTTCAGCTTTTGTCTGTTCTTGACAATTTACGCCCGAAACTTCTTCAATCCAACCAATCCACCAATTGCCAGAGCGTTTTACGATCGCTGTAAATGATTCTTTCATCACGGTAAACTTCTTCAAGTAATGTAGATGCATCATAGCTTTAAAATTAGATCCTGGGCAAAATAGCGATCGCTACTCCAAAAAGAAACAGCGATCGCCCCAACGCAATCCCAACTAAAAAGCGATCGCAACTCCACAAAGAACAATGATCGCCCCCTAAGGCAGAGTGTAAAAACAACTTAGCCATTTTACAAAAAGAGTTTTATAAGTCACGTTCCAACTAATTTAGCTGTTGTAAAGCTCGATCGAACCAAATCCAGATTTGTATAAAAGCCACGCTAAGCGTGGCTTTTATACAAATCTGGGTTTTACTATCAAAACAAAAAGAGCGCTTTGCGCCCTTTTTTTTAACGATAATTGGTAAATTGTAGAGCGAGGGGAAAGTCCTCTGATTTGACAAGTTGGATGATTTCTTGAAGTTCGTCCTTTGATTTGGAAGTCACGCGCAAAGCATCGCCTTGGATTGAAGCCTGAGATTTGGGAAAAGCATCACGAATAGTTTTAGACAGTTTTTTAGCTTGATCTTGCTCAATTCCTTTCTTTAGCTTGATCTTTTGAACTACGCGATTGCCGCTAGCAGACTCAATTTCGCCGTAATCAAAGATTTTTAGAGATAAACCACGCTTAATTGCTTTAGATTGCATCACATCAACCACAGCCGTGAGCGTCATATCGCTGTTAGTGTTGATGGTTACTAATTCTTTATCAAGTTCTACTTCTGTACTAGTACTTTTTAAGTCATAACGACTGACAATTTCGCGGCGGGTTTGATCGATCGCATTTACAAGTTCTTGATGATCAAAATCGCTAACTACATCGAAAGAGTAACTGGAAGCCATAGATTTATTTTAGGTTTGGTTAGTTTAGATCCGAAAAGCAGTGGCGCACGCGCTGCGCGCGCCACTGCTTTTCGGATTTTATGTTTAGTTATAGGTTTCTAACTATAGCCTTTTCAAAACCAAAACGAATCCAAATACGCTGAGCGTATTTGGATTTTAATCCCAAAGTCTTCGACCTTCTTGGCTGTTTAGGCGATCGTGTGTATCCCGCAAAAGCTTCGGTATATCTAAGTTCTCTGGACAGCGTGGCAAACAATCACCACAGTCTGTGCAACGAATAGCTTTATTTCCGGGAAACCAATGTCCTGCATTTTCAAACATTTTGTAACGATATTTCCCGAATTCTTCCATGTCAAATGCGATCGCTAAATTTCTCAACCTCAATACTTCAGGAATATTAATATTTTCAGGGCAAGGCAAGCATTCGTAACATTGAGAACAGCGATCGTTTTCTAAAAGGGCATAGCGACGATCCATACAATCGAGGACTGCTTTTTCCAATTCGGACATAGGGTCATCGCAATCCCATGCATCCTGATGCGAATCAATTTCGGCAGGATTAGCTGCACCAAGGCTGAGGGTATGCACGCGGGGATCACTAAGCAAGAAGCGATCGCACATATACAAAGCCGTAAAGGGATAGCTCACACCCGCTAGTTCTTCCGATGGAGCATAGAGCATTCCCCCTTTATCCGATGGCGAGATGATAAATACACCCATGTCTTTTTCGTGGGCTAGTTGCACCGCAGGGGCATTTCGCTGATTGAAGTAGTAGTAATGTAAATTGATCGACTCGAATAAATCGGTCTTAATCGTGTCCAGCATCACGTCAAGAGGTGCATGGGTGGAGAAGCCCACATGACCAATCATTTTTTGATCGATTGCTTCTCTCACGGCTTTCATGCAGCCATTGGGATTTTTTACGAGGTCGAGATGTTCGTATAGATTGATCCCATGAATATCAAAGTTATCGATATAGTCCACATTTAGTTTTTTGAGGGACTGCTCGATTTGGCGGCGCATGGAGTCTGCGTCTTTGGTTGGCGATATTTTGGTAGTTAGGTAAAAGCGATCGCGTTGGGCGCTCAGTCCATTTCGCATCGCCTTCCCGATAAATTCTTCGCTCTTGCCGTAGCCTTGAGCAGTTTCAATATGATTGATGCCAACTTCTAATGCTCTTGCGATCGTTTTGTGAGCATTTTCCGCCGATTCCAGATAGCGCATTGCTCCTAATGAAAACACGGACAAGAGCATCTCAGTTTTGCCAAAACGACGGTAGCGCATAATATATTTCTCTTGTTCCCCTCTCCTTTGCAAGGAGAGGGGCTAGGGGTGAGGTTTTTGGGATTTAAAACTGGCGACGGGCAAAGATGAGAATTGCGATCGCAAGTGTCAACAATGCGTAACTCAAAATATAAACGCCATTGTTAAACATATCGAGCAAACTTGGCAAAATATTATAAACAGCTTCATTTTTGAGATTAGCTCGCGACAAATCGGGCAGAATCATATAAAAAGTGCGGGTTACGGCTTGCAAACTCGGATTTTTAGAAATTTCACCCAATAGCAACAGATCGCGGCTAAAGTTACCGATTAAATAGGCGGCGAGGGTCAATAAAGAAGCAATTAGAGAACCCGAAAAGGAACCAAAGAAAATTGCGATCGCACCCAGCAGCATGATTTGCCAAAAGATAAAAAAGTTAGCCGTGAGAATTGCAAAAATTGGGATCGGAATTTGCTTGATTGCCATCAGGGCAATAAAAATCAAGGTCATAATCGACACCAACGCCCCGATCACCGCCGTTAAACCAAGATGCTTACCTAATACAAATTCAGCACGATGCATCGGTTTAGCGATCAAAATAAAAATTGTGCGCTTATCAACCTCTTTATTAATCAGATTTGTGCCAACCAACACCGCCACAATCAAACTCACTATCTCGATCGCCGCAATCCCGACATCGACGATCATCTTTGCTGATGAGTCATAGGAAAACTCTGGCAACAGTAGCATTGCCGACACCAAGATCGCAGTGTATAGCAAAGATAGATAAAGCACTTGTTCGCGCACAGTTTCGCGAAACACATTGGTAGCGATCGCCCAAACGCGACCTAAACTTAGACTCATATTCAGGCTAAAGTTCATAGGTCTAAAAAATCCTCTACAGTCCTAACATGATTGCATTTT
>CASBRC010000451.1 GCA_949128015.1 Synechococcales cyanobacterium PMM_0003 | reverse complement strand
CTTCAAGCCATACTTGGAATAGAATCCCAAAGGCTCCGACATAATAATCGGAGTCGCACAGGTAATCGGGATAAAGCCAACTTTTAAACTTGTTTTCTCGACACCAGCAGGAGGCGTGTTGGGCGTATTCGTTGTAGCTCTAGATGGAGTTTCGGGAGGAGCCGAAGGGCAGCCAGTCAGAGTAACTACAGCCGCAGCAGCCGCTACCTTAATCAAGAACTCACGACGACGGAAGGTACTAGATTGTAATGCGTCGCCAAAAAATTCCTGAGCTTGGGGACCAAAAGCGGCGCTAAATGCTTCTTCTACGCCGCCAGCGAGTTTGATCAGGTCATAGCAAATCCGTTTTTGACCATCAGTAGCATCGGCAAAAGCGCCTTGCTCCAATAGTTGCCACAGGTCAGCTTTCATGGCATTAGTTTCCCATGATTGCGCCAATAGCTGAGCGCGATCGGAGTAATGTCCCATCCGAATTAGGTCATTTACCAATTCCGCAGGATCTTCAGGCATCCCTTCCATAACGCGCTGATGCTCATCAATACTATGATTTACACCACAAGGACAAGCATTCCATGAATTAACGTTATTTACTTGAGAGCTAAAATAACTACAAGGATCACTTGAATTGACGTTATTTCCTATTGCTGAAGCGATCATCTGTTCCATCGAAGTAGATGTCATAATTAGTTATAGTTAGTATTTGAGTAAAATAAAATTCTTGTTTTGACGAATGCAGTTAATTTAGCTATAAAAAGCTAAACATAAATTTAATTATTTTTACCTTAGCAACTTACTTATATTTAAATCGGTATGGATATATACCAAAAGTTTGATATTGATTGCAAAAAAAATTTACTAAGAGGATTTGAGTAACCCAGATAATATTGAAAAGTGCCGCTTCGCGGCACTTTTCAATATTATCTGGGTTCTGTGGCAGCGTAAGAAGCTGTAAGCGAAGTGGGCAAATTAGCTTCTTGTTTTTTATTCAAATAATTAAGTATCTACACTTAATTATTTGAATAAAACTAAAATTTTAAATAATATAAAATCAATAAAACATATGAATCTTATGTTAAATATTTAAAATATTTTTTTGTAGATAATTAGACAAATAAAGCCCACTAAAATCTTAACTTTAAGTAAGATTTTAGTGGGCTTCTATATATTTTATATTATGGCTTAATTTCCTAAATTTAGAAAACCAAACTATTACGACATACTTGCTAATACTTTGCGTAAATGTTTGAGAGCGGGTGTCACCATCGCAACAAAATATGATTCGCGCAAACGGCGATCATAGACACTACCATGCACATAGGCGATCGCCCCTGCGTGGAGCATCAATGATTGAGAAGCTCTAAGCGATAATTCTGAAGCCGTTGCCCTTGATTGAATAACTTCGCGCAAAACTTCCTTCCCAACTAATTGGCGACCATGCCCGATCGCTTCTGCCAAACGATAGGATTTCAAACGAAGATTTTCGAGTTCTTCTTCTAGCTCATCGGGGCGATCGTCTAGATATTGATTAACATGCTGCTTTGTATTATCAACTCTTCGCATCAAGTCAATACAGTTTTGAGTTAATCCCAAACCCATTCCCACCTGCATTAGGATAAAACCAGGTTTGATATATTCCACATAGCGATCGCATGGAGCCGCTAAAATCCAATCATTACTAATAAAGACATTGCGAAATAGACATCTAAAAGTATTTGTGCCTTCAAGAGCAATAAAATGCACATCTTGTTTTAGCTCTAACCCTTGCATTCCGCCCTGTGCGATCGCCATCAGATAATTATCGGTTCCTTCGATTTGAGCCGAGACTCCAAATAAATGCTGATCGCCAATATTAGAGACCCAAGGTAATGTGCCATTGAGAATATAGCCACCATCACAGGGAGTCGCCATAATTTTAATTTTTTCGATGCCCGCAAAATGCTTCATTGGGTTAGATAATCCTGTACCCGCTAAAAGCTTGCCTGAAGCGACTTGCGGTAAAATCTGTTCACGTAAAAAAGAATTGTCAGTATTTTGTAAGTACCACGAACAGGCATTGTGACACCAAGCCATAAACCCTGTACTTAGGCAAGTTTCAGAAACTATTTCGATCGCTTTTAATGCAGGAAGTACACCTCGACCAGTGCCGCCATGCTCAACGCTCACAATCTGACCATAAGCACCAAGTTCACCAATATTTCGCAAGAATTCTTCTGGATACATTCCTTGCTGATCGATTTTGGCGACGTTAGGCATTAATTTTTTTGCGATCGCATCTTTTAAGCTCTGCATTAATGATTCATCAGTGAGTAGCTTGCCTTGAGATTGCTTGGGTCTAGAGTCACTAACCTGCATTACTTCTTTCTCTCTCTATTTTTTTGTAAATTTTGTATTGATAGCAGTGTAAGACTGGCTTCGACTTCGCTCAGCCATCGCGACCGATGGCTGAGCGAAGTCGAAGCCTTTGGTACTTTAATGTGAAGTAAGTCCCTTACCTTACATTTTAAGCTAACGAAACTTCCATATCTACAGGATTACGGAAAGTGTTAGCAACTGGTGACCAATAGTTAGCATGTTCGAGCAGTTCGGCTAGCTCTTCTTTAGTTGCATCAGACTCAATATCTACCTTCACACGCACAGCGCTAATTCCTAAACGCTTCTTAGTTAGATCGCCAATACCCCAAACACCTGTGATATTGATATCACCTTCGAGATATAGCTCTAGTTTCGAGAGTGTAATTCCGCGCATGATTGCGTTGGCATGAATACCAACCGATAGACAAGAACCAAGACAAGCTAATAGAGCTTCCGAGGGATTAGGGGCAGTATCTTGTCCTAATAGGGTTGGGGGTTCATCAATGACATGCTCTGGTAAATTACGCACGTAAGTTAGATTACGAAATTGTCCTTCGCAAACTGTCTTTACTTTCAATGTCCCAATAACATTGGGGTTAGATTGCGCTTTAGCGGCAAGAGCTTCTAGTCCTTCTTTACTGACAGGACGCAATGGTGTAACTAAAGGAAAGGTATTAATAGTGGTGGTCATGTTTTGAGTAATTGCCGTTATTAATTCAAGCAAATAGAACGATCTATACAATTGAATACTATACAGTCTACTTAAAATTCTGTATAAGAAATCACATTTAATTTAGCTATGCTTATATATCTGTCTCCAGTCTTGTTAGGACATAAAACCCAAAAGAGAGAGGCGGCGCTCCGCGCCGCCTCTCTCTTTTGGGTTTTGATTTGTCTTGATACAAGTTGTGACAGATATACAAACGCCAGATATGGGTGCTTTCCATATTTAGGATTCATGGATTTGATCCCATTAAAACCGCCATAACTGCCAAAACCTCTCTTCATCAGAAATTCATCTTGCAGTCAGGCGACACTCATCGACAACCGATAAAATAGATCTACTTACTGATATACACATCGCAATTCTGGTGACATGACAAATCAAAACTGGTTAGTTACTAATGAGAGCAAATGTACGCCCCTTGCAGCTTTATCCAGTATGCAAGCAGATTCATCCATACCGTACTATCGTCTTTATCGATTTCTTACTGATGTTGAAGATATCATCTGGGAAGAACAAGACGATCGCCTAAGATTGGCAAAAATTTGTCCATTAGTGCGCCGCTTGCTAAATAGTTCGGAATGGATTTTGACTAGTTTTGGATTACCCGATCGCGAAACTGGTTGGTCAGTACAATTTCTCTATGATGATCCAGATTTTGCGCTGACAGTGCAGACTGTAGCTTGGTCGCCGCAGAGTATTTCGCCAATTCATAATCATGCTACATGGGGTATCGTGGCAATCATTGATGGAGAAGAGAAAAATACGTTTTGGCAGCGATCGCCTAGTCCTGAATTTCCCGATCGCATTGAAAAGATAGAAGAACAGATCCTTAGTGCTGGGGATATTCTCTGTCTGATGCCTGATGCAATTCATCAGATTGAAGCGATCGGTGAAGAACCAACGATTAGCTTTAATATTTATGGCATAACTGATTATAGTCAGAGGTTTGAGTTTGATATAGATTTGATGTCGCGGAAAATTTTTTAATCGATCCTGTGTAACCAATGTTTCAATTGTTTCGGAAAGTAATTAACAATCTATTTGGCAAGCGAATTTCTCCCACTTCGTTACAGTTTCGCTTAACCATAGAATTAATTGCCATTTCGATCATTAGTTTAGGTAGTGTCTCAGTTTGGGCTGGCTGGCAAATGGAACGCGCATTAATCACCAGCCATAAACAACTACTTGAATATATTGCTACGCGCTTTCCTGAACAGGTGGCTATGTATATGGAAATGGGCGATCTTAAAACTGGAATCGAGAAGACAACTAGTAAAGTTTCAACTTCAGGATTATCAATTTTAGTGCAGAGTCCCGATGGACAGATGCTTGCTAAATCAGTTCAAAGTAATAGTACAGATCCCAGCAATATTATTGCCACCACACAGATACCAGATAGTCCACAGGTAATTAAATTTGGCGATCGCTATGTGGTGATGTGCGGCACGCCGTTGATGATTAAAGGGAAATCAGTTGCTATCGTCTATCTCTCACAAGATATAACCACTGAGCAAGGTCAGCTCAGTAATGGCATCTATGGCTTAATTATTGTCAGTTTTTTGGCGATATTTATCTTGATTGTGGCGATCGCCCATCGCATTCGTAAAGCGCTCTATCCATTAGCACACATGAGCGAAATTGCTAGCACAGTTTCTT
>CASBRC010000450.1 GCA_949128015.1 Synechococcales cyanobacterium PMM_0003 | reverse complement strand
TAAAAACAATCTGAATTATAGACATATTGCGATAAGTCTTGTGAAATATGGTTTGATGACAACTTTTTTAGCTACGATTCTATTATTTGGATGGCGATTAGCTCAGCCTCAACAATTTCAAGAATTCTGGAAAAAAACTGGTCTACCGCCTTTGCCAAAAATATTAATTGATAACAATCAACCAAAAAACAAATTAATTCCCCCGAAGTAAAAAAGACATTGTTGATAAATAGGGATACAGATCATGTACATGGGCGAAACTAACGCAGAACCCTTTGAGCTAATCGAAAAGCTAAATGAGATTGGCATAGCGCTCTCATCTGAAAAAAACACGCCTAAGCTGTTAGAAATGATTTTGAAGGGGGCGAAAACAATTTTAAATGCTGATGGGGGGACGCTCTATTTAGCGACAGAGGACAAAAGGTATCTCCAATTTGAAATCATCATTAATGACTCACTCGGCATTATGATGGGTGCGAAGCTAGGCGAGCCAATTCCGCTTGACCCTTTACCCCTCTACGATGAATTTGATAAGCCGAACAATACGATGGTAGCGGCTCACGCGGCTTTGTACAAAAAGACGATTAATATTCCTGATGCCTATATTGCTGAAGGTTTTGACTTCGCTGGAACTAGAGCTTTTGACACCAGAATGGGCTATCGATCGCAGTCATTTTTGACGCTGCCCATGCTTAACCATGAAAATGAATTAATTGGGGTGTTGCAGCTAATCAATGCCAAAGGTGCAAAAGACGGGTCGATTATTGAATTTTCTAAAGTTTCCCAACGCATTGGTGAATCTTTAGCATCTCAAGCGGCGATCGCCTTAACGAATAACAAACTGATCGGTCAATTCCGAGAACTATTTGAGTCATTTATTAACCTTATATCTGAGGCGATCGACAAAAAATCGCCCTATAACGGCGCACACTGCCGCCGCGTGCCTACCTTGACGATGATGATCGCCGATGCTGCTTGTCAAGCTGATTTTGGCATTTTTAAAGATTTTGAATTAGACGAGGAAGAAAGATACGAATTAAAAATAGCAGGTTTGCTCCATGATTGCGGTAAAGTCACTACCCCAGTACATGTGATCGATAAAGCCACAAAGCTAGAAACAATCTTCGATCGCATTCACTTGATCAATACTCGCTTTGAAGTCCTGAAACGGGATGCTGAAATCACGTTTCTTAACCAAAAAATTGCGGCGATCGAGTCTAGTAACCTCAGTATTATTTCTGAACTGGAAGATGCCTTTCAGCAAAAAATCGCTCAATATTCTAGTGATCAAGATTTTCTCCGCATCTGCAATATTGGCGGTGAATTTATGCGTGATGAATACAAAGAACGTTTACAGATAATCGCGACCTATCGTTGGATCGATCCCCAAGGTGTCGAAACCAATTTCTTGACTGAAGATGAAGTTTACAACCTAAATATTTCTAGGGGAACTCTTACGGCTGAAGAACGCGAAATTATTAATAATCACATTGTGGTCACGATTGAGATGCTCGAACAATTGCCCTATCCCCGCAATCTTCGTCGAGTGCCAGAATATGCTGGCGGTCACCACGAACGGATGGATGGTAAAGGCTATCCGAAGGGACTAACCCGCGATCAAATGTCTTTACCTGCGAGAATGATGGGCATTGCGGATATTTTTGAAGCCCTAAGTGCCAAAGATCGTCCCTATAAGAAAGGCAAAAATTTGACGGAATGTCTTCAGATCCTCGGTAAGATGAAGCTGAATAACCATATAGATCCCGATCTCTTTGATCTATTTGTCAGCGAAAAAGTTTATCTGCGCTATGCCAATGAATATCTCGATCCCGATCAGATTGATGATGTGGATGAAAATAAGATTCCTGGTTATACGCCGCCTTTTGCATACTTTTTTGAAACCTAAACCCAAAAAGCTGTAGCGAACGCGCAGCGTTCGCTACAGCTTTTTGGGTTTAGGTTTTAACTCATGTATAGGTAGTAGTTTGCATTTTACCTACGACAGAATGTAAACTCAAAAGCCTTTTGCTTCCACAAAAAATTGATTTTGTACCAATTTATGTTTGCTCAGTTTCGCTCTCAATATCCCCAAGGTCGAATCCAGACCGAGATGCTACCTAAAATTGATGGTCTTCATGCTTTTAGGGCGATCGTCTCTGAAGGAGATGCGATCATGGGTACGGCTACGGCTGTTGATAGCGATCTGGAAATAGCGGAGGATCGGGCGATAAAACGCGCACTTGCGATCGCAGGGCTTGCCTTTGACAATGCATTCGATCATAGCTATGGCAACTATGGCAGCAGATCACCGATACTAACTCAAGTTTCACGAGAGCCGATCAACTCATTACCATCTGCTAACTTTAATGCGTTAGGGAGCGCGGGCAATCTCGTTAGTCATACTGACTCACATCCAGTAACGCATACTACCCAAACTATCCAATCCGAACCAACCATAGACTATGGGTCTGAATACGGTGTCAATGATCATCTACCTGAATCTGATATTCACGATGAGCCTAGTGAAGCGGTGACCACACCGCCAGAAACAACTCCTGCACCGATCAAAGCCTCAGCCCTCCAAATCGCCCCTGAGCCTGTTGATTTATCAGATGCAATCTCCAAAATCGATGTGGAAATGGAGCGTCTAAGTTGGACAAAACCACAAGGAAGAGATTATTTGGTACGAACTTTTGAGAAAAAGTCCCGTCAGCAATTAACTAACGATGAGCTATTACAATTTCTCAGTCATTTAAAAGCATTGCCAACTCCACAACGACAGTCAACAAACGACGATTTCTTCTAGAATGATCTATTAAATGAAATCTCTTAATTTTAAAGAAGAACTTAGTCTGCTGATTCGTGCCAAATGTCCGATTATTTATGTCGTGACATGGGAAGAAGAGCGTGCGGAAAAGGCGATCGCCCAAGTTGCTCAGGAATGTGGGCCACCACGTCAGATGCTCTATTATGATCTAGTGCGTGGTTTTGAGCATAATCAAGATGGCAAAAATAATTTGCTGCAAGCCTTACAAATTGTTGAAAATAGCGATCGCAATACAGCGACTATTTATGTATTTCGGGACTTACATCGGCGCTTAGCTTCACAGCGACTAGATGAGATTTTGGTGAGGCAGCTTCGTAATCTGTATCGTAGTTTTCGTAATTCGCGCAAAACTCTAATTTTGTTGAGTCCATTGCTAGAGCTGCCATCGGAACTCGAAGAACAGGTGGCGGTGCTATATTTCCCATTGCCTGAAACTTCGGAAATCCGCCATATTATTGAACAGATGATTCCGCCTGAACAGTTGCGAATGGAGGGAAATAGCCTCGAACAACTGATTAAAGCTTGTATGGGCATGACTCGCGATCGCATTTGTCATACGCTATCTAAATCGATTGTTCAAAAGCATTTTCTCAATGAATCGGATATCGATCGCGT
>CASBRC010000449.1 GCA_949128015.1 Synechococcales cyanobacterium PMM_0003 | reverse complement strand
GATCGAAGCGACCTTGAAAGGGAAAGTTTAAATGTGCCTTAGGGTGTGCCATCCCTTCAGGCGAAAAAGCTGATAGCAAAATCCCTTCTGTCTGCACAATTTCAGGGCTATTGCTATTAAACATCGGCACATCGTCAAGGCTACCCATGAGTGGACGCATTTCTTGGCGATCTAAAACGATTTGGCGCTGGTTGGTAGCTTGAGCAATTTTGCTGGTTACATTAGGGACGTTTGCCAAGTTTGTCGTCGGTAAAACTGGTGTAAGCGGAGTCAATAACGACATTAAAAAAGCTGTCAACATAGGCTGTTAGCATCCAAGATTTGAGGCAAGTTTATATATATTAAGGCTCAATAGGTGTTTGAGATCGGCTCTTAACCATCCGCACAATTTTGGTGATTTCAGAGTCAGTGCGATACAATATCGAAAAGTTAGTGAATTTTGCGGCAATCATGGCTTCTGAAAATAATATTGCTTTGACGATTACGTTTATTGATTCAGAGTTGACGAGTGAGGAGTTAAATGATGAGGCGGTGCGGTTGCTGGAGGAGTTAAGCGATCGCAATGATATCGAGTCAGCCGATCGCGTGCGCGATCCCAATCCTCCAGATGGCAATAAAAGTATTGGTGGATTTCTGACGGGTTTGCTCAAGGCTGATGTGAGTCCCGCAAATGCGATGAAGGTGTTAGGTTTTTTGGGCGATCGCCTTGGTAGTAAGCCGATCTCGGTTGAGGCTGAGGTTGATGGTGTGAAAATGAAATTTAGCGCTTATAGTCAAGAAGAGGCAACCTTTGCGATGGACAAAATCCAAGCATTTATCGACAAGAATAAAAAGGGTTAGAAAAAAGGACTAAACATGGGGCGTTACGCATTACTGGTTGGAATTAGTAACTACACAGCAGATCTTAAGCCTTTACCCAGTGCGGTGAAGGATGTAGTTGCTTTGCGTCAAGTTTTGGTTAATCCTGAGATTGGCGGCTTTGCGGAGTCGGATGTGGAGGTTTTAACGGATGTTGATGAGACTGCGATCAGAAAGGGACTTTCTCGATTATTTGCAAATCGGAATAAGGATGATCTGTTGCTGTTTTATTTTTCTGGGCATGGTGTTACAGACAGTCGTAGCGATTTTTATTTAACGGGAATTTCAACAAACAAGGATGATTTGCTTTCTACAGCAGTTTCCGCAGACTATGTGCATAGAGCGATGAACCAGCGTGGTTCTAAGCGTCAAGTAATAATTTTAGATTGTTGTCATAGTGGGGCTTTCCCGAAGGGTATGACCGCAAAAGATATTGGAACGGTGAATGTATTGCCAAAGTTGGGTGGCGAAGGTCGGGCGATTTTGACAGCATCGGATTCGAGTCAATATGCGTTTGAGCAGGAGGGGTTTGAGCTATCGCTCTATACGCATTTTTTGGTGGAGGGTTTGCGAACTGGGGCGGCGGATCGCGATGATGATGGTGATGTGTCGGTGGATGAGTTGTATGAGTATGTGCGAGATAAGGTGAAGAGTGCTAATAATCTGATGTCGCCTGAGTTTTATCCAGTCAAAGAAGGGCATCGGATTGTATTAGCAAAGGCGGCGCAGGACGATCCTAAATTAAAGTTTCGGAAGGAAGTTGAGAAGGTTGTCAAGCGTAGTAATGGGAAGATTTCCGCGATCGCTAGAAATCTATTAACTGGTAAATCTCAATCATTTCGTATTTCTACTGAAGATGCTAATGCGATAATTAGCGAGATTTTACGTCCATATCAGGAATATGCTAAAAAGCTAGAAGAATACGAGCAAGCTTTGTTGGAGGCGATCGCGGAAGAATTTCCTTTTGGTGAAGTCTTACAAGCGGAATTAAAGGAATATGAGAATCATTTAGGTTTGCGTGAAGAGGATATCATTGCTATTGTCACTAGAATTATTGTACCAAAACAAGCTGAACAAGAGGAAAGACTAAAAATAGAACAGAGATCGTTCAAAGTCCAAGCCGATAAGCCTACTGATTATATTAGTGAGAATTTAGGAAATGGTGTAACTCTCGATCTGCTGCGGATTCCTGCGGGGAAAATTATGATGGGAATGCCAGCCGATGAAAGGCAAATTGCCCTTGATAATGTAGTGAAATATGGAAATAAACGCGAAGATGTAGAAAAGTGGTTGGATTGGTCAACACCACAGCATCAGGCAACTCTAAAAGAATTTTGGCTGGGCAAATTTACAATTACGAATGCTCAATGGTATGCGGTGATGGGAACGAATCCATCAGAGCAATATGATGTTAAGTTTCAAGGCAAAAACCAGCCCGTGGTCGGCGTTTCGTGGGATGATACGAAGGAGTTCTGTAAGAAAGCTTCGGAGAAAACAGGAAAATCGATTAGATTGCCTAGTGAAACTGAATGGGAATATGCTTGTCGGGCTGGAACTAACACCGCTTTCCATTTTGGTGAAACCATCACATCCGAATTAGTTAACTATGACGGAAACTATCCCTATGGTGACGCACCAGAAGGAGAATATCGTCAGAAAACGGTTAATGTTGATAGTTTCTCACCGAATGCATGGGGTTTATATCAAATGCATGGCAACGTGTGGGAATGGTGCGAAGATGTATGGCATGATAACTATAAAGGAATCCCTCAAGATGGTTCGCCTTGGCTTAAAGATGGCGAACAAAATAGACATGTAGTGCGTGGCGGCTCGTGGGACGACAACGCGGACATTTGTCGTTCGGCGATTCGGAACAGGTTCGATACAGACTACAGCTTCAACAACCTCGGTTTTCGAGTTGTGATCTGATTCTATCTCTTCGTGAGGACTTTACTTACCCTCTGCACTTTTGCCCTCTTCATTATACTCTCTCTTCGCGCCTTTGGCGCTCTTTTTATTTTTCCGCTTATCCACTAGGATACCAAGAACTAAAGTTCTTGGCTCAAAGCTAAAACCCG
>CASBRC010000448.1 GCA_949128015.1 Synechococcales cyanobacterium PMM_0003 | reverse complement strand
GCTTGCGATCGCACCCGCATCATCAACTCAGGTTTGCGCTTCGTATTTAGCTGTTTCGCGCCAGAGGAAGCTGTATCAATTTCAGGAGCAAACAACGGTGGTAATGTCTCTAAATCGTCATTCCCGCCTGTCCCACCTGTCCCATTTCCTGTCGTGCCATTAGTCCCAGCCTGCTGCTGTTGTTGCTGTTGTTGTCGTGACAAAATCCCACCTTTAGGGATTTGTCTTTGGACTGAGAGGTTGACACTGACAGGGAAATTACGAAGCTGAAAACCGGGTAAGCGTGGCAAGAAAGCAAATATCGTCAAGCCTAGAACTAAGACGATCGCTAATAGTCCAGACAAAGGCAATAGGGAAATCCCCATTTTTTTTGGCTGAAAGCTGCTGGTTGGAACTCCTAAACGCGATCGATGATCGAGCAGTAATATGGGTAGTCCCACTAATAAAAAAGCAATCAACCACAAAGCAAAAACCATCGTCTGGCTCAAGGTTGCCGCCAATGCCATCAGGATCAATCCGATCACAATCGAATAGCCCAAATCCTTTCGACGTGGCAAGTCAAAACTATGCAAAACCTGCAACTGGATTAACAATCGCGCTAGTAATAGTCTGGTTTCATCAGTATTGCGTACTAGATCATTGAGAAATACGACCAACATCGCAATCATTGCGATCGCAATAAATAATTTCACAATCACATTGCGTTTGCGCCGTGCATACCACGCCCAACCGCCTGCGATCGCGCTCAGAGGGATCGCCCAAGCACTATGACTAGAACTCGCCACCGAGTCCATCGCGCCAATACTAATAAATACAAATATTTGTACCAGCACCCGCAACGGGATCGAATCTTCAACTCCCGCTACAGTAAATTCTGAAGCTTTTCGCAATTTAGCAAATGCACCGATCTTAGGACGAGGCTGCTGGGTCGTATTCATAGGTTGCTGAGCTTAGAGACTATACCAGTATAGAAGAAGAGAGAGGCGGCGCTACGCGCCGCCTCTCTCTTTTATTTATGTAGCGATCGCATAAATTTTTGCAGTTGACGACTTTCTAGCTCAAGGACTCGTCGGGCAAAGTCATGATCGAGATCGAGGAAATCATCAAAAGCATCGACAGGAACTGCCAAAATGCGAGTGCGATCGCGATCGGCAATAATCGTATTTTGAGAATCGCTATGGGCTAAAACTTCTAGCTCATCAAGGGTTTGTCCTGCTTGCATTAACTCGCTCCGCAGTTCCTGCCCCTGTCCATAGAAATTAATCTTGGCAGTTCCTGCAATTACCAGTAGTAACTCGCGGCAAGTGTCTCCTGCCTCGGTGATTACTTCGTTAGCCGTGAAAGTTCGCACCTCTGCGCGATCGGCAAGAGCTACTAAAGTCTCGCTATGCATCCGATGGAAGAAATCGCTACTAAACAGATGCGCCACTTTTTCTAACATCGGAAATGTAATTAGCGATGGGCAAGGCTCATACAGAGATAGAAGTATTTTGGCGGTCTCTTGGACGAGCGGCGACGTTTGGAGGATGGCATAATTGCGGGCGATCGCTTTGCTTTGGTCTAGATCTAGTTGGGCAGAAATATACAGACATGCGGTTTGAATTAGCGGGTTTTGATCGTCAAGCAAAGGCTCTAGCGATCGCAAAATTTCTTCAGCAGAATAGTCTAGCTGACAAACAGTTGCTTGCCCTTCTGACGAAGTTAAGCAAGCCCAAATTTTTGGATCAAGACGATCGCGCCAGTTTTCAGCTTCTAGGGCTTCCAGTAAAACTGATGGAGCTAGTTGTCCTAGCTGTCGAGCAATTGCGATCGCGGCAGGGTCTTCTGGAAAAGCTGCAAGAGTTCCTAAAATTGTGCGGATAATTAATTCTTGTTTGTGCTGAATACTATCCCATAGAAGTCTGAGTACGGTTTGAT
Organism: Synechococcales cyanobacterium PMM_0003; assembly: GCA_949128015.1. Lineage (GTDB taxonomy): Bacteria > Cyanobacteriota > Cyanobacteriia > Pseudanabaenales > Pseudanabaenaceae > Pseudanabaena. The sequence goes on along the minus strand of CASBRC010000448.1, from coordinate 3,237 downwards.
GCTCTTTTAATATGGGTTGATGTAGCGATCGATAAGAAAGAATTAGTGATGGTAACTGAGCTAGTAGAAATTCGGCTCGGCGGATATTTCCAGCATCAGGAGAAATACCATCTAAAATCCAAGCTTCTTCTTGCGGATTAATCGCATATTGACGACGTAGGGCGCGAATTTGGACTGAGTTCTGTTCCATCAAAGTATTAACAGAATTATCAGATTGTTGCTTTTGTTGCAATAGCATCAGTCGCTCTAGGGATTTTCGATAACCAGTTAAGCGGATTTGATTTTCTAAACTACGTTGGCGATCGGGATTGAGCAATTCAGGATCTTCAACGCCCAATTCTTCTAAGACTTCACGGTGTTCGTCGTCGGTAATCCCTAACTCCTGTCGTAATTGTTGCAACACTTCTAAGCTGCTAGAGTAATTAGCATATCCTTCTTCTAAAGCTTCACGCACCACTCCCTTATAGGCGGTGTGGCGCTTCTCTCTCGTAAAGCTAGGCAATACTTTTGCCAAAATATAAACTTCGTGAGTATTCAAATCAGTCAAAGAACGCCCTTCTAAGAACTGAGAAACATTAAGCTGTAACTTCTCTAACTGCTTACGGAAACGACTTGCTAAGTTCTCTCGTGAATAGAGGTCAGGACTACGTTGCCAAGTTTTATAAACCCAGAGAGTGCTCAATAAAACTAGTCCTAAATCATAAACATATTGCCCCCAAATTGGCATTAGCTGCACAAGAGGGCGACCACCGAAAATAAAGAAAAAGTTAAAAACAATAAAAGTACAAACGGTGAAAATGCGATGACGAATGACTTCTCTAGACAAATTAAGATGGCGATCGCCACTGTAGATTCTTACTCTTTTTTCAATCCAGCGCCCTAATCCATAGCTAATCGCTGTAAAAGCCCCCAAAGTCAATGGCACAGCAATTAATCTAGGAATATTAATTGACTGTCCAAACAAATAGAATCCTGCATCAAATAAAGTTGCCAATTGGTCAGTTTGTCTTGCCCATGCTCCTGAAAAATAATATTCCCAATTTCCAGCATAGAGATAGTAATAGACAAAGTAGCCGATCACTAACCCGACATAGCCATAGCGCAAAAATGATTCTTCAGGCTTGCTCAATCCATCCCAATACACCCGTTCAGAGTCAATATCAATGCAAGGATTTTGACAAGCAACACAGGCGCTTTGCTCTTTGCCATCGGGCAGCACAGTACGACACATCGACTGCGTAATTAACTGGTCGCTAGTGTGAGCGCTGCTACTTAATAATCCCGCAGGTTCACCATACACTCGCTGCACTGGAGCCATCGGACAGAAGTAGTTGCACCAAGATTTGCCGCCATACAAATATCCAACTGCGATCGCAGCAGCGATAGTGGCAAGTATCCATATGGCTAAAACTATGCGATCGGCATTAAAAAATAAAATCCTGCCGCACAGACCAACAAATAGCCATCCAAACTGCACATAGGGATAGTTTTTACCTAGCCATGAGTCGGGCTTCACCTTGGCGAGTTCATAGCGAACTTTGCCAGTTTTAGCATTTTCGCGCTTAAATTGTCGCTGCCAACCCAAGGCGCGAGGGATTTGCGATAAAAACGAAAGTGGACAGATCCGCCGCCACAACTCATGCCCAAATACTAACAAAATAAAGATTGCCGCAGGTACTACCGCACCCCAAAATATAGTTGTGCCAAGTGCATAGGGCTGTTCTACGATACATTTTCCCTGCAATGGAATACAGTTATTAGTCAATCGCAGAGGACTCCAAGGATGATTTGGATCTGTGAATCGCGAAGTCCAAGGATCGTAAAATAACGAAGCAATGATCAACAGCCATGCGATCGTTAATCCCCAACGAATCCAATGCATTCGTCGCTCAGATAGTTGCGTAAACATAAATTTTTTTTATAATAATTTTCAATCAATCAATTAAAAAAGCAAAAGGCGGCGCTACGCGCCGCCTTTTGCTTTTTGCGCTATCACGCAATACCAACTTTGCCAGATTCCATAATTGGATAAAACCAATGGGGACGCATCAGGATGACATTATCGATGACATGAATAACGCCATTGTCAGCCTCGATATCCGCCGCAATCACCGTGGCATTATTCGCCTCAAAACAGTCCTCAGAGATATTAAGATCAATCTGAGTACCTTCTAGGGAGATTAAAGATTTCACGCCGATTAAATCTTCTTTTTTATATTTTCCTGAGACGACATGAAAGGTCAAAATCCTTGCTAGTTGAGGAATATTTTGAACTAGGGTAGTAATTGTGCCATCAGGAAGTTTTGCAAAAGCATCATTTGTCGGCGCAAAGACTGTAAATGGACCAGGGCTTTGTAAAGCTTCCACTAAGCTAGCAGCACTGACTGCTGTGACTAGAGTAGAGAATGCTTCGTTACTAACAGCGATATCAACAATCGTGGGCATATTTGCTTCCTTAGGTTTGAATAAATTTTAACTGATGTCATAAAAACCTCACCCCTAGCCCCTCTCCTTGCAAAGGAGAGGGGAACAAGAAAAGCCTCTCCCCTAGCCCCTCTGCTTTTCACTACCGTGTACACACAAGTCCAAATCACCATAAATGCCCTGCAATAAATTGCGGGCTAAAAGCTAAAACCCGTTGAAACGGGTTAATATTCTTCAGTCAGTTTCAACTGACTTTAGCTTTTAGCCAAGAACTTTAGTTCTTGGTAACTTGTGTGTACAAGGTAGCTGCTTTGCAAGGAGAGGGGGACAAGAAAAACCTCTTTCTCCCCCTCTCCTTTGCAAGGAGAGGGGGCTGGGGGGTGAGGTGTATTACCGATAGTTTTGATCTTGAACCATCGTCAATCTCGCCGCCTTGTCCATGCCATATTTGGGATTACAGAAACGATTTAATTGACCTTCAAAATAGTAACGATTGGCCAAAAGATGCTTCGGATTTGGATCGTCCAATGGATAGAGAAAAGCGGCTCTCCCAGCCTGAATTACTGCCGAAGTAACGTTATACATCGATCGCTGAAAACTGATTCCAAGTTGAATCAGCATATCGTCTTCGCCTCGGCAATATTGTTTGTAATAGTCCACTAGATATTGTGGCAAGAAGTGATACATATCTTGATGTAAGAGCGTTGGCGGAATTCCTGCGGAACCGACAGGGAACTTGTCAGCATACAAAATACCAAAGTGGAAGTCGCTCTGTTCGTCAGGGACTTCGTGAGCTTGAGCGTTGTAAGACTT
>CASBRC010000447.1 GCA_949128015.1 Synechococcales cyanobacterium PMM_0003 | reverse complement strand
GAAAAGGCAAACTCGCGCACAGCATTGATATTTGGCGAAAATCTAGGAAAGAAGCGAATCGGTACATTTCCATACTCTGCTAAATGATCGCTAAGTTCGTACAGAGGTACATCTAGTAATTTTTTGCCATTATCATTAGTCGTTGCGATTTCTGCGTCAATACCTTGCGATCGCAAAGCGTGTACCATTTCAATCACGGCTTGGCTAGGACCACCACGTACTGATGCAACTGAAGGAATGATATGGAGAACTTTCATACACTTGGTTGAATTGTGATCATGCCACGCATTCCTGCTTCGCTATGTCCTGCGATCGCACAATGAAGCTCATAAGTCCCAGATTTAATCGGGATAAAAGTCCATGCCGCCGTAGTATTTGGACGTAATTCCAGTTCGCGAATATTTCCTTTGATTTCTACATTACCTGCGACAACATTTTGTGTCCAAACTGCATCAGCAAAGTCTTTGCTAGTGAAGTAATGCTTCATAGCACTGGGATTGCTAAGCAATAACTTGTAACGCTTACCAGACTCAAAGGTAAAGCGATTAGGGCTAAATTTTAGTTCGTTAGCGGTGTTGCTAAGGCTAACTTTAACTTCGATCGCAGTTTGTTTTGTGAAATCGACTGTTGCGATTTTGATTGGGGCTGCGATCGCAAAATTTGGACTGATCACCAAAAAGCAAATCGCAATTATCCAAACACTAAATACTTGACTAAAAATTTTGAAGGTGCGGTTCATAATAGCCCTTTCTTAAAAAACTAGCAGAAGGGCGCTTAGCGCCCACTTCATAAACTATGCCATTACCATGCCGCCATCGACATTAAATACTTGTCCAGTAATGTAAGCCGCCGCAGGATCGGCTGCCAAAAATCTGACCATACCCGCAATTTCTTCAGGTTGCCCATAGCGACCAAGGGGAATAAATTTGAGAATCTCATCAATATTCTTGAGATCTGCGGTCATATCTGTAGCGATAAATCCGGGGGCAACTGCATTTACGGTAATGCCGCGACTAGCGAGTTCCTTGGCAACGGTTTTAGTAAAGCCAATGACTCCAGCTTTAGCTGCACTGTAATTACCTTGTCCAGCGTTACCCATTAGCCCCGAAACCGATGCAATATTAATAATGCGCCCTGATTTTTGCTTGAGCATGATTTTCGCGACTGCCCGACTAGTCAGAAATACGCCCGTCAGGTTGAGGTCAATCACTGATTGCCAATCTTCTAGCTTCATCCGTAGCAACAGCGTGTCGCGAGTAATACCCGCATTGTTAACCAAGACATCGATACGTCCCCATGTATCGATCGCAGATTTGATCAGGCTATCAACCTCTGCTTCATGGGACACATCGGCATGAAATGCGATCGCTTCGCCGCCTTTGCCCTTGATTTCCGCAACCACTTCTTCGGCAGCACTAACCGAACTGGCATAGTTCACTACAACTTTTGCACCTTCAGTCGCAAGTGCAATTGCGATCGCGCGTCCAATACCTCTCGATGCACCTGTGACGATTGCCACCTGACCTTCTAAAAATCCCATATTTATTTCAAAACTCCATAATTTGCTAGGTAAGACAGTATACCAATAGCCATTATGCAAAACCCAAAAAGGTAGAGGCGGTGCAAAGCACCGCCTCTATCTTTTTGGGTTTTATTTAATTTGCGATCCTTAAGTAATTCCTTGTAGTGCTTGGATAGCTTGTTGGGTGCGCTTAATCCACTCAGCATCACGATTTTCTTCGTATAGCTTTAGGGCTTCTTGGTAAGAGCGAATCGCATTACTGACTTCACCCTTGAGCGTATACAACGAGCCTAGCCCAAAATGAGCTTTGGCAAAGTTAGGATTTAAAGATAGAGCTTTGAAATAGGCAGTTTGCGCCTCACCTAATCTGCCGCGATCGGCATAGGCAAGTCCTAAACTAGTGTAGTCAACCCATAAATCGTTTTTACCGATCGCAATAGTTTTTTGAAAAGCCTCGATTGCTTCCTCACTATTGCCTTGAGCGCGTAATAAATTGCCAAGATTACTATAAGCAACAGAATTTTTGGTATCAATTGCGATCGCTTGACGAAACGCGGTAATTGCTTCAGAATTACGATTTTGATCGGACAGAACCCGACCCAAATTGTTATAAGCCGCCGCATATCGAGGATTAATGGCGATCGATTTTTCGTAGGCAGCAATTGCCCCTTCCAGATCACCTTGACGACGTAGAGCCAAACCTAAACCATTGAAAGTGCTAGCAACCCTCGGATTGATTTCCGTACTGCGTTTAAAGGCTTCGGCTGCTTCGGGAATATTTTCCTCACGCAATAGGGCGCTACCCAGCGCGGCATAGATATCAGCATTCCGAGGATCTTGTTCGGCAGCCTTACGGAATGTAACTATGGCGTTTGGGCGATCGCCTAATTGGTTATACGCCAAGCCGAGATTGTAATAAACATTTGGGAAATTAGGATCAATCGTCGTTACCCGTTTGTAAGCATCTATTGAGCCTGTATAGTCACGATCTTCGTATAGCGAGATTCCTAGAGCAAAATGGGCAACTGCGTACTGCGGCGCAAGCTCGATCGCCTTACGATAAGATGCGATCGCATCTTGACGATTGCCTTGGCGACGCAGCACTGTACCTAAACCGTTATGGGCAAGGGCATATTTAGGATCAAACTCAATCGCCTTTCGGAAAGAAGCAGTCGCCCCTTCTAGATTATTTTTCCGTTCATGGGCTAGCCCCAAATTGTAATAAACGGGAGCCAGATTAGTATCGGCTTTGCTGAGTTGAATAAACTGGTTATAAGCGTCAATCGCGCCACTAGCATCTCCCTTTTGATAAAGAGCAATCCCTAACCCATAATAGGCAGGCGTATAACTTTTATCAATCAAAATGGCTTGACGGTGAGCTTCGATTGCACCTTGAATGTCCCCTTTTTGGCGCAACGTCACCCCCAAACCATAGTGAGCAGGCACTAGCTCAGGACTCGCTGCGATCGCTTGACGGTATAGAGTCAGAGCGCGATCGAGTTGATTTTGCTCTCTCAACGAATTAGCGCGTTCCACCAACCTGATCGGTGTATTGGCAAGTGGATCGCTTTGAGAAATCTGAGTCGTTGATGTAGTTGATGTTTGAGCTAAGGCGATCGGGTCAAGAGCAGGAGCGAGACTGCATATTAGCGGGAAAAAGCCCATTACTGCGATCTTCGTAATTGCGGTTTTGATCATCATAGTTAATATTGCTTTTAGCTTTTTTCTGCCATCAAAAGTTATGAGTTGGTAAAGCAGAAATGAGAATGAGCAGTAGATTTATAAATTTAGAAGAACAAATTAGAAGAGCTGAGTCTTGATCCATCACACCACATTAATGACTTTAGCAAGTAAACCTGTCAAATTGTAGATTTCAACTATTTATCGTATTTGTAATATCGCCTTAAGCTAATCCGTAAATCGGCGTAAGTATTGTCTGAAAAAACACCATCCAAAAGGATAATGGCGGCGCTTTGCGCCGCCATTATCCTTTTCGGTTTTATGTCCTAAGCAAAGCTTAAGGGACTCGCCGTAAAATAAGAAACCAGATTTTCTGTGGCGCGGCGAAGCCGCGCCACAGAAAATCTAATTCCTTAAGCTTTGCTTAGGATAGCCAAAAAATTCGTTATGATTAAGTAGATTACTGCTTTTTCTTGAGAAATTGGGAGCAACAGAATATGTTTCAAGTTGATAATCCTTTTGTTGCGGCAATAAAATGGCTACTAATCGTATATGTCCTAGTTAGCTTGATATATGCCCTAGTCAGCTTGATTTTATTTCTGGCAAGTGTTGTGATACAGAAAAAAACAGGGGTGTGGTTTCTCCAACCACAGATAGGGCTTCAAATTAAGGAACCAGTGGCAGAGGGATGGCTTCAACGTTTCCAACAATGTAGTACCTACATGATTAATCCTTGTTTTCTGATGATCGGAGGGCTTGCATATCTTGCCTATCTTGCTAATTCAGTCTTGATCTCCTTCGGTTGGAGCTCAGCAGAGATGGGAATAGCTGCCCTAATAAATGCACCACTAATCATATTTGCCCTATTTGGCTCGATTCTATTTCTGGGAAATATTTACACGCCAAAACCTATATCGATGGGGCAAGGGATGCAAAGCTGTGGGAACTTCATTGCTCAGCTTTGTATTTTGATTGTCGTAGGGCTTACCTATTTTGCTAACTCAGCCTTTATCTCCTTTGGTTGGCTGTCAGCAGAGATGGGAACAATAATTCTGACAATTGATTTAGCGATCGCTGCACTCAGCATCGGCTTAATTCTTTTGACAATAGTTATTGCTCCCTAATGAGTAGCCACAGCTTTTTGTGGCTACTCATAGATCCAAATTTATAATGCTAGAAACTGCGATCTACCCACACAATTGTTCTTGCCTCTACGCCATTACTTTTAAGGATATTTGCGATCGCATTACTCACATCTCGATCCAAGCCTAAATTCCACCTTGTCTGAAAATCTTCATAGGACAAAGAATAAGTTTGGCTATTAGTATCTGTGTAATAGACCTGTTGACGTTTGGGATCGGCTCCTGTGACTGCAATCCAATGTAAGGAAGGAATCGAGCCAACATAGGGTATTGCTAAACTGCCAACCCGAACCAAAGCAATCACAGGTTTACCCGATCGCACTAAATTAATCAGCCGATTAAAACTAGTCTGTGGGGATTTTTTAACGCGATTGCCTTCCCAGCGTCGCATGACCTGCTGCAAAGTCTGAGGCGGCGTACCTGTTCGCACCTCAATCCATTGATTAGTGAAAGGATTGCGGAATTTTTGCGGTAGAAATAGTTTTTTGTCAGTCGCGGCGCGAACTGTTGCATAGTTAACATCATGACCGTAATAGCGCAATATCCGCGCCGCCGAATTTGGTCCACAACTCCAGCCGTCATTTTGAGCGCCAGTATCGGGCAATTCAATCGGTTGCAATGAGGCGCTGGTCGCCATCAATTCTTGAGATTTACTTTGAGGTTTGTTGGTTGCTCCGTGAGGACGACCAAGTGTGGCAATCGCTGATGTTGATGGTGTGACTGTGATCGCGATCGCAATAGTTGCGATCGCAAGTGTAGAATTTTTAAAAAAACCCATAAAACCTCGCATGGACTTTTCGGTATTTTTGCAGCAGTTTTTAAATGGCTTATCGATTGGCAGTGTTTACGCCATCTTTGCCCTTGGATACACATTAGTATTCTCGATTTTAGGAATCATTAACTTTGCTCACGGGGCAGTATTTACACTCGGAGCGTATTTCACCTATGTACTCTGTGGCGGATCGTTTGGGTTTAATGGCATCCTTGCTAACTTATCTTTACCCAAAGAACTACATTTACCGTTTTTTGTTGCCATTTTTGTCAGCAGCATCCTCGCAGGATTTGTCAGTATTGCGATCGAGCGGATCGCCTTTCGTCCTTTACGCGATCGCAAAGCCGACCCATTGCTCACCTTAGTTTCTAGTTTGGGCGTAGCCGTAGTTATCGTCAATACGATCCAATATCTAGTTGGCGCAGAGAGCTATAATTTCCCCTCAAATATCTATGGCAGCCTACCACCTGCAATCAATTTTGGCACAATCGATAAACCGATCAACATTCGCACCGTCCAGATCGTCATTTTTGGCGTGTCTTGCCTCATTTTAGCGATCCTCACCTATGCGATTAACTTTACCAAGCTGGGCAAGGCGATGAAAGCCGTAGCTGAAGATGCGATCACTGCTAGTTTGTTGGGAATAAATACCGATTTCTTCATTCTGCTCACTTTTTTCGTGTCAGGTTTCTTAGGTGGACTAGCAGGAACTTTAGTTAGCTCAAGCGTTAGCATTTCTGGTCCCTATTTTGGCATTGGCTTTGGTTTAAAAGGATTAGCCGTGATCGTTTTAGGTGGTCTAGGCAATATTCCTGGAGCCGTCGTTGGTGGCATTGTCTTAGGGCTTGCTGAGTCTTTTGTTCCATCTGATCAGTCAGCATATAAAGATGCTGTAGCCTTTGCCTTACTATTTATCGTCTTACTTGTCCGCCCCCAAGGACTGCTGGGTAAAACCTTTGTCCAGAAAGTTTAAAATCCAAAAAAGCAAAAGCGGTGCTTTTCGCTGTTATAAAACCCAGAGAAAAATTTGAAAGTGCCGCAAATCGGCACTTTCAAATTTTTCTCTGGGTTTTATAAATCCTGAATAGGCTGTACATTCTTCAACAAGAAATTTTTTTCTCTTGAGATTCATGTACTTTTATGCAATGTTGAGAAGTGCATGGGAAGATAATTATAGTTTGTATTCTTCATCACAAACACTAATTATTTTTATATAACTTTCATCCAAGTCATTGAGTAAATCACTGACTAGATTTAGCAAAAACCTACAGAGAGAGTTTGGTTATGTTGCACTCACTTTATTATCCTATCAGCGCCATTCAAGACGAAGCAAGGCATCTACTCGAAAGCGGAAGACTCAATCGGAGTCAACCTATTCATACCCTTTGTCGCTTTTTTCGCGATCGCGAATGGTGTCAAATCGAACGAGAACTAGAAGATCATCAGTATTTATTGCGCGATCGCATTTGTGATCTAGTTAGTCACGAATGCTGGCAAAATGATTAACTTCTTAAAGAATTAAGAGGCGGCTTTGCCCCCTTATTCTTTAAAGAAAAGAAATACTAGTCTTTAACAGCAGAAAAGTTATACAATCTCAAAATGGTTTAGCCTTATTGCTAGCCATGTAAGCATCAATGGAGGTAATTCAAACCATTGGCGAGTCAACAAGAGCAACAACTAAGTCAGGGCGTTAACCTAATTAACCGCCTAAAAAAATTTGTTGACCAATCTGCTAATATGCTGAACTTAGATGAAGATGTGGCAATAGATAGGGGCATGACTCAAATTATTAAGTCGGCGGTAATGGTAATTGGTGGTGGAGAGGATAAAGTCCAAGACCGCAAAATTCTCAAAGCCTTTGTAGAAAGCTCTGGCGGCTCCCAAGCTCGCATTGCTATAATTCCATGCGCCTCCAGAGAACCCGACATTATCGGACGAATTTATCATGACATTTTTACTGAACTCGGTGCGAGTGCTGTTGAAGTATTAGATATTCGCGAACGTCCCAACGATGATTATCCTGAAGCCGAGGCTCTAGTAGATCGGTTTACAGGAATTTTTATGACTGGTGGTGACCAACTGCGCTTGTGTGCATTGATCGCTGATACCCCCTTTGCGATCACGATCGCAAAACGAATTGATGAAAAGCGTCTAGTGTTGGCTGGCACAAGTGCAGGCGCGGCGGCGATGGGCTATCACATGATTTCGGGTGGTAGTAGTGGCGAGTCTCCCCATAAAGAACTGGTTAACATGAGTACAGGCTTGAATATCTTGCCTGAAATCATTGTCGATCAGCACTTTCATAACCGTAATCGGATGGCTCGTCTGATGACTGCGATCGCAGCGCATCCTGACAAAATCGGTATCGGCATTGATGAAGACACCGTTGCCATCTTTGAGCCAAATAATATAATGCGCGTTTTGGGACGAGGCACTGTCACCGTAGTCGATCCTGGTGAGGTTTCCTATAGCAATCAACTATGGGTTAGTGGCACTGCACCCTTAACTATCCATAACTTGCGTGTGCATATTCTTGCCGCAGGATGCAAATATCACATGCTCAAGCGCATTCCTATTAGTCCATCCGTATAAAAAAAAGCTCGCTTAGCGAGCTTTTTTTGTGACCAAGGGGCTTAAGCCCCTTATTTTATTTGTTCCAATTTTGTGTTGGTAAATCGCTCGTATCTATTGGACTATCAACAATTGATTTAAGCCCTTCTAATGTCGAAGGCAGCGATCGCGGGTCCATAAACATCACCTTGCTACTACCACTCGAACCAACTGTCGTAGCCATAGAGATATAGCTCTGAGCTAGCAAAAATTGCAGCGCCTCCTGAGACTGAGGATTGCCCTTCATCGATTGCAATAGCACCTGCATCGCCTGAGCCGTACCCTGAGCCTTTAGCACTTGCTCTTGACGTTCTGCCTCGGCTCGTAAAATCCGCGATTGTTTCTGCCCTTCAGCTTCTAGAATTGCCGACTTTTGTGAAGCGTCAGCATTGAGTAACTGCGAATCAGCTAAACCTTTAGCTTTGTTAATCGCTGATTCGCGATCGCCCTCAGATGTGAGAATTATTGCTCTCTTTTTACGTTCCGCCGTCATTTGCATTTCCATAGCTTCCTGCACGGCTTTAGCAGGCAAGATGTCACGCAACTCTACCCGCGTCACCTTTACGCCCCAAGGGTCAGTGGCATCATCAAGATCCCGCAACAAAATTTCATTAATCTTGCTCCTTGCGGTGAATGTCTCATCAAGCTCTAATCTGCCGAGTTCTGAGCGAATCTGGGTCAATACAATATTTGACATCGCTTGATGCAAATTTTCAACCCGATAAAATGCTTTCTCCATATCAACTATTCGCCAGTAAATAACTGCATCGGCGGTGATCGAGACGTTATCGCGGGT
>CASBRC010000446.1 GCA_949128015.1 Synechococcales cyanobacterium PMM_0003 | reverse complement strand
TAGCTGACTTTTGCGAGAACTAATGCGAACTGTTGAGGATGCAACCATAGGACAAAGGGTGAATAATTAAAAAAGTTACAGAGTTTGACAGCTATTGATCAACGGTGCTTTGCGCCGCCCTTCAATAAGTAGATATCTTGGCAAAATATTTGCAAGATGTAAGGTGAGATTTTTAAGACGTAAAAAGATTATAAAAATCGATGTAAATGCACCATTTTCTATTCAAACAGGTTTTGCAACTATTTCTATGCGATCGCTTACTTATAAAGTGTAAAGAATTCTTACAACTCAAAATCCAGAGAGGGATAGTAGCGCTTTGCGCTACTATCCCTCTCTGGATTTTGGTTTTTAAATTACCGCAGGTAAATTGCCCACACTATTCTGCAATTTGCAAATAGCCTTCAAAACTTGTAGTAATTTTTCTGAAGATTCAGGCTCCATCAAATGTAGAGACGGTAATGGTTGATAAGTCGGATAAATATCTTTTTGGATGTAGATAAACTCGTAATACACGCCATTGGTGGTTAATCCCCAAACTGACTTTTGCTGTTCTAAACTTTTGTAAGCGTAAGTAAGTAACTGCGGTAAACCTTCTGATGCACTGATACTAGTATTTTTGGACTCAACCGCTAAAATCCAAAATGCAATATCGTTAACCGTCGGACGAGTCTTATTGATACAAATCAGGTCTAGTCTACCTGTGATGCTAATATCTTCATCTTCGATATTAATGCGATCTATTTCCTGCTCCATTCTCATCTTGATCGGAGCGCGATAAAACCCTGCAATCCTTAGCAATGGCATCACCGTTAAAGCCATTACCATGCTCTCTAGCACTTTCCCGTCATTAAGATAATTTTTGAAGTCATTACGGATTTGCCAAAGTTCAGCAATCTCAAATTCTGATAATGGCTCTAATTGCAGAAGAGATTTGAAAGAGCCATAGGATAGCTTTTGAAATTTGAGGTCGTGATAAACCTGAGCTAATGTCAAGCTGCTAGCGTTGAGTACAGGCATAATTTGTTTTCACGATATGTTTGTAAATTATACGAGATTATCCGATGTGAGCAGAGAATCGTTATCGAACTGGACTTGACGATATAGGTCACTTACTGCAATCTCGACATTGATTGATTTTAAGAAAATGCGATCGCCTAAACCATACTCAGAAAACACCCATTGCCCCTCTTGATTACGCTGAAATACTTCCACCATTGGTCGCTCGACTTGTACTAGGATATATTCCTGCAAACTCTCCAATTTGCGATATTGCGAAAATTTGAAACCGCGATCGTAAGCTTCTGTCGATGGTGAAAGAACTTCAATAATTAAGCAAGGAAATAAAATTAACTGTGGTTCTGTATCGCGTTCATCGCAAGTAACAACGACATCAGGATAAAAGTATTTCTTGTATTGCTGGATTTGGACTTTGATATCAGATATGTAGACTTCACATTGGCGATCGGCTAGAGCATTATCCAGCGATTTAAAAAAATTAAGTGAAACTCGATTATGGTTGCGTGTACTGCCACCCATAGCGATAACTTCGCCATTGCAATATTCATGGCGAACTTCTTGAGTTGATTCCCAAGCAACGTATTCTTCATAGCTCATCAAAATGCGATCGGGTAAAGCAACCATGTTAAAAGCAATATTTAGCGAGGTGGTTATGCTTCCAATTTTAGCCTTGAAAAACAAACAGTATTTTAAAAATCAAAAAAGCCTTGCGAAGCAAGGCTTTTTTGATTTTGTTTAAAATCTAATTGCGGACGGCTTCAAATAGGCGTGAGAAATAAAATGAAGTTGCCGTAAATTCTTTGCGCTTGATCGTAAAGCCGAGCTTCTTGAGAACACCACGGACATCAGACTCCTTATGCAAATAAGCACGAGTTGCTTTACTAGGGCCAGGAACCATATCGCCAACCTTTTTCATCAGGATGTAATAAGGATTCTTTGGGGCAAAGCTGAGAATCAGGCGAGATTTGGCAAGGGAGGCTAGATGAGCAATCATCTCTTCAGAATCGCGATCGGGATAATGAATCAACACATCTAGACAAACTACAGTGTCATATTCCCCAGACAAGGTTGCCAAATCCTTGACCTCAAAAATAGGATTCGTAGAATCAGTGGCGCGGTCTTTACCTTCACCCACCATTTTTTTGGAAATATCGCTGGCATATACCTTTGCACCCATAGCCGCGAGGGGAATGCTCAAACTGCCAGTCCCACAACCTGCATCGCAAACTGTCTGACCTAAAGCATTCTTGTCATTTTTAAACCAAGCCAAGACATAATCGACAGTTTGTTGATGTCCAGTCCGAATATCGCGTTGCACTCGGTTGACATCACCTTCACCATAAATCCGTCGCCAGCGATCAAAGCCAGTGGAATTAAAATAATCACGAACTATTTCTTTATCTTTAGGAGCTGCTTTTGTTGAAGTATTCTTGAGTGCTTTATTAGCCATGATTGTGAAGAAAGCTTACAAGAAAGCTTTTAAATTAGTAGTTTTGTTACAAGTCACGATTTTACCTCAGAAAGTAGAGGCGGTGCGATGTGCCACTTCTACTTTCTGGTTTTTATACTAAACTAGAGCAACCGCCAGAAAAACTTGTTATGCAACTCAATCGCATCATTGCTCTTGCTTTAGTCGCCGTTTGCTTTATTTCGGCAACCTTTGGCATCCAACGTCGCCAAATGGATGAAGCTTTAAATTTTAAGAAAGCACTCGATCGCGATCGCCTCGAACTAGTGTCATTAGATGGTGCGATTTCAGGGACAAGAGCTTCGGGAGCAATGACTGTACGCGATCGCCTACGGGAACTCATTGAAGAAGACTCTGTAAAGGGTGTATTGCTATCGATCAATAGCCCTGGTGGAACCGTTGGCGCAAGCAAAGAACTATACGAAGCAGTTAAGGATTTAAGTGCGAAAAAGCCTGTAGTCGTAAGTATGCTCGATCAAGCCACTAGTGGTGGCTACTATGCGGCAAGTGCTGCTACTAAGATTTATGCGAATGCTGGCACTTTAACAGGCAGTATCGGCGTAATTTTGAGTGGCTTTAATGCCAAAGAGTTGTTAGATAAGGTGGGCATTCAATCCCAAACGATCAAAACGGGGCGCTACAAAGATATTTTTTCGCCGTTTCGTGAGTTAGGTGAGCCAGAGCGTCAGCTCCTGCAAGAACTGCTGCAAAGTACCTATCAAGAATTTATTACCGATGTCTCTAAAGGTCGCAAACTCGACTTAGAATTGGTGCGTAAACTAGCGGATGGGCGGATTTATACAGGGCAGCAAGCTAAGGAAAATAAGTTGGTTGATGCTCTGGGAACTTTGGATCAGGCGATCGCAGATTTACGGGGATTATCCAGAAAGAAGTTTAGTTTGCCCGAAGCTAAGGAATTACCAATTCGTAAGTCTCCTGCTTCATTTGAAAGACTATTAGATCAATTGCTAAGTCAAACTAGTGTCAATATTGCCTTACCATTTTTTGATATCGCTGGTACTGGCAATATCTCTAG
>CASBRC010000445.1 GCA_949128015.1 Synechococcales cyanobacterium PMM_0003 | reverse complement strand
GTCCCCGCTTGGGCGGTATTTTTAATTATTACACGAGAGTTATTGATCACCGCTTGGCGTGGTGCGCCTAGCGCTTCTAGTCAGGAGACTTCTAGTGAAGTTAGTAAACCTCAAATCATCGGCGCAAATTTTTGGGGGAAAGCGAAAACGGTGATGCAAATCGTGGCGATCGCAGCTTTATTGGTGAAAATGCCTTACGCGATCGCATTTTTCTGGATTGCCGTCGCACTCACGTTGATTTCTGGCATTCTCTATGTTGTGCCAGCATCAAAAAACTAGCTATAATCTAGGCAAAAGAAAACTTAAAATCCAAAAAGCTGTGGCGCACGCATAGCATGCGCCACAGCTTTTTGGGTTTTGGTTTTTAATTACGCCTAGCTAATTATAATTAATACAAGCGTTGCGGTTGGAGTAAGGTTCTCATGGCGACATCACAAACACTGGGTAAAGCGTTTGGCAATCTATTAGGCGGGCGCTTTCGAGTTGTGCAGACGATTGCTGATGACACCTATGGACAGACTTACTTAGTTGAAGATACTGTCGCGGCGGAAATGCCGCGTTGGATTGCTAAAAGTTTTTGCCTGATTAATAAAACCAATCTTCAACTCGACTGGGCGCGATCGCTATTTCGCAATCAAGTTCCTAAGTTACAGCAACTTAGCGATCGCAGTGCTGACTTCCCAAAAATCACAACCTATTTTGAACAAGAAGAGGAATTTTATATCGTAGAAGAAGCGATTGATGGAACTCGTCTTAGTGCTGAAATTGTCAAGGGCAGACTTTATAACGAAGCAGAGTTGATTCAATTTCTGCGACAATTGCTGTCTAGTTTGCATGTTGCCCATAGCTCCAATATGGTGCATGGAGATATTTGTCCTAGAAATTTAATTCGACGTAAAAATAGTCAGCATTTTGTCCTGACTAATTTTGCTGTTCTCAAAGGCATTTATGCCACGGCTGCCCAAAAGGGAGTTGTCCTTGGTACACCTAGCTATATGCCCTTTGAGCAAGCGCTGGGCAACTTTACGCCTAGTTGCGATATTTATGCCCTTGGTTTAACTGCCATTCAATTATTAACGGGTTTACATCCAAGTCAGCTAGTCCGCCGTGAAGATCTGAATTTATTAAACTGGCAGATCGGATCAACAATTCGTCCTGAACTAGCGCGTATTCTCAATCGCATGGTCAAGCATCATCCTGAAGATCGCTATCAGACAGCACAGGAAGTTCTCTATGATCTCGACAATTTGCCAGTTCCTGAAGATGCTGACAATTTCCAGATGCCTAAATTATCCATAGGACAAGGAACTGGTCGTTGGGCGATCGCCCTAATTTGTCTAGCAGGAATTAGTTGGGGAGCTTTTAACTTCTATCAATATTTACCTAAACTTGCTGTACCAACCGTCACAGCAACTCCTACGATAGCATCCAAGCCTGTTTCTAATTATCAACTACGGCTTAGTCTGACAGGACATACTGGCTGGGTGAGAGCAGTTGCCTTCTTTCCTAATGGATTTAGTTTTGCGAGTGGTAGTTATGATCGCACTGTAAGACTATGGAATGTGCGGAATAATCAGTCCTTTGGCACTTTATCCAATCACCTTGGCTCTATTTCAGGAATTAATGCGATCGCAGTGCATCCCAATGGTAATACTTTCGCAACTGCCTGTATTGATAAATCGATTAAGTTATGGAACTTCCGCAGTGGCAAGCCGATTCGTAATCTCGAAGGACATGATGGACAGGTCTACAGCGTTGCCTATAGTCCCGATGGCAAAACTTTAATTAGTTCCAGTGCTGATAAAACGGTCAAACTCTGGGATTGGCGTAAGGGTGAGCTATTAAGAACCTTTGAAGGACATCAGGATAAAGTTGTCTCAGTCGCTTTCAGTCCTGACGGCAAAACAATTGCTAGCGCCAGTTTTGACAAAACTATTAAAATCTGGGATGTGAATACAGGCAAACAAATCCTGAACATTACGGGACATACGGCTCCTGTAAATGCGATCGCATTTAGTCCCGATGGCACAACGATCGTCAGTGGTAGCCAAGACCAAACCGTGAAAATATGGGATGTGCGTACTGGCAAAGTCGTGCGTACCCTTGCAGGACATACAGGCGGCGTATTAGCTGTAGCAATAAATCTTGATGGTAGTGCGATCGCAACTGGTGGAGTTGACAAAACCATTCAGATTTGGGACGTGAAAACTGGGGCAGTCATGCAAATTCTCAGCAAACATGAAGCTCCAGTCTTGTCGCTCAGCTTTAATCCTAAAGATCCAACTCTAGTCAGTGGTAGCGCTGATCGCTCAGTCAAGGTCTGGCAATTGCAAGCAAAATAAAAAAAGGCGATGCATAGCATCGTCTTTTTTTATTTTGCTATTGATTATAATTATCAATAGTGCTACAGTGCTAATTAAGTTATGATGCGGCTTGACTCAGCACCGTCTCATTACATATAGTTCAAATGCGTTGGCAGGATTGAGTGACAAAGTGCTGTTTTTAAATGGATTGCTGAAACAAATTCTAGTAAAAAATTGCATTTTTCACTCAATCCCTTTTTTAACTTTGCTAATTAGTTATGACCTCACTATTTAAAATTTAATAATAATTAATATCAATAAAAATATGACCTTTCGACAGTCTAATTCACCTCAAGTTGTTGGCATTTGTACTAGCCAATCTTTACGGCGCTTTGATTTGCCGCTATTGCGATCGCTATCGCGACAATATGCGATCGCTCAATGGGAATATTGCCAAAACCCTGATGAGCCAATCGATCTAAATTTAGCAGTTGCCTCACTACATGAATACTTACAAACTTGCCAAGGCGCTGTGCATCTAGTCGGACATGGTATTGCGGGCTTAGTCGGTTGGCTCTATGCGCGTCAATATCCTGAACAAGTGCGATCGCTGACTTTATTATCAGTGGGTGTTAACTTAGCAACTAGCTGGCATAGTCATTATTACGAGCAGCGCCAATTACTTAGTTGTAGCCGTGAAACAATGCTGATGCGGACAGCCTTTTATTTATTTGGCTATCGCGATCAAGAGATGCTGTCTTGGCTCGCTGATTTACTTAAACAAGATCTCGATAATTCTCTAATTCCGCATTCTCTCTATGCACCAACTTATATCGCGCCTACGCCGATCGCTGTGCCGATGTTAGTCTGTGGCGCATCAGATGACTATGTAATTGGTGGCGGTGGCGAAAATGCTTATCAAAAGTGGAGAATGCATCTTAAAGATAGCGATCGCCTTTGGTTGAGTGAGCAGGGAAAACACTTTTTCCATTACTATCAGTGGCAACCCGTGAGCAATCAAATTCGTTCTTTTTGGAATTCTTTATCGCTCAATCAAGCTATTTCCGTCAATCATCAAATTGAAGTTAGAAGAAAGTAGGTGGACGTAATCAATACCAAGCCCAAAAAGTTTTAGCGCACGCGCAGCGTGCGCTAAAACTTTTTGGGCTTGGCTATTTAACCTTAATAGGTGATTTTGGAATAGTTGATTTTGGGTACGATATTATCTATGAAGTGCAAAGCCTAGAAATAAGTGACTTGCACGCATAATTTTGGAGTTTCCGATGAAATTAGCTGAATTTCTGATTCAAAGCCAGCAACTGCGGCAACAGGATCGCACCTTAGCGATCGCCTATTTTGAACAATGTCTTCAAAATACAACCACTGGCGAACAGGTGGAAGCAGATCCTAGTACGACTGTAAGGGTTTTACTTGATTTGGCGTTGGAACTGATTGCTACAAAACAATCAGATGCATTGCAAAGAGCGCAAGCTCTTGTGCAGCAAGCAGGGGGAATTTTAGAACCAAATTGCGATCGCGAACTAGGCGCTTATTTACTTTATGTGCGTTCGATTTTGGCGCTCGAATCGGGGGGATTGAGCGATGTTTTACCTATTTTGCAATCTGCATACGATGCATATGGAAATAGTCTGGAGGGACAATCTCTTACTGACGATGCTATCGGTCAATACTACTTACGAAAATATGATATTCAGTCAGCACTAGCGAGTTTTGAGCGATCGCTGTCAGTGCGTCTTGAAATGGAAGATGAATCGGCGATCGCCAAAAGCTACGCTCACTTAGGGCAGTTATATTTATTGTCTGGAGATATCAATCAAGCATCCAGTCTTTTTCAAAGTACCCTTGATATTGCTGTCGCTAATACCAATAATTTTTTGTGGTTGCAAGCGTTGAAAGGGCTAGTTAAAGTCGCGATCGCAGAGTCTCAATGGCAAACTGCGATCGCATTAACTAAAGATGCAATTTCTTTACTCAAAGAGCCAGTTGATACCATCGAAATTGGTTATTTATATTGCGATCTTGCTGAGGCTTTGCTAGGCGATCGGCAAGTAGAAGCAAGTCTGATCTGCGTCAGAGTAGAAGTGTTACCGCGTTTCCGAGATTATCAATATCTGAGGGGAATTGCGATCGCTAAACATCTGCGGGGACGGATTTATGTATATCGCTTGCTTGATGGTCTAGATAGCCTTGATGAAGATGCGATCGAAACAGTGGAAGACTCGTTAATTGACGCTTCTATTGCTTTTGAGCAATTTGGAATGATGTTTGAATATGCTAAATCGCTTTACGATTTAGCATGTCTATATCAGTTGTGTAATAGTTCGCAGTTTCAATATCAATATCAAGGTAAGTCTTTGCGATCGCTAGAATTATCGCTTAGCGTTTTAGATCACCTGAATATGACTAACACTCAGTTTGCCTTACAGGTTGAAACAATGCTCAATCAAGTCATGCGAGGCAGTTAGCCAGAATAGAGAGGTGACGCTTGCGTCACCTCTCTATTCTGGCTTTTATGGGGGGGCGGTGCATTCTCATTTACTTTTTGATATTGGCGACAATTATATAGCTATCACCACTTGTATTAAGATAAATCAAAACCCGAAAAGGAGAGGCGGCGCTCCGCGCCGCCTCTCCTTTTCAGGTTTTATGTCCTAACATACTTGGCGATAGCTATAG
>CASBRC010000444.1 GCA_949128015.1 Synechococcales cyanobacterium PMM_0003 | reverse complement strand
GCCCTTCTATGCCAGCTTCATTCCCATCTCCGTCGCCTTCCTCACCCGCGAAGCAACCCACCAAGTCCTCGCCAACCCCGATCCCGAATTCCTGCTCGAATACGAACCAGAAGCCCTCGACTACATCTATCAACTCACCAATGGACAGCCCTACCTCACCCAACTGATCGGCTTCCAACTCGTGCGCCTTTTCAACGACTATGTATTCGAGCAAGGCACACCCCGCGATCGCACCTTCACCATCGCTGATGTTTGCACCGTCTGCGATGGCGAAAACTTTTTCAATATAGGCATTCACTACTTTAAGGGTGTATGGGATCAAGCCGCCGAGGGCGCAACAGGTCAACAGGACATTCTCAAAGCCCTAGCCCCCTATGTCCAAGGAATCACCGAATCAGCCTTAATCGCACAAACTAATCTAACAAGTGACTCGATTCAATCTGCCCTCAACACCCTCAAACAACACGACGTAATCCGCAGTCAAGTAACTAACGACGAAACACAATGGGCGATCGCGATCGAGCTTTTCCTCGTTTGGGTTGCTAAGTATAAAATTTCAGCTTAGTTCGTAAAGGTTTTAGCGATCGCCTTTTGAGTGATTGTTTAGTGCGATCGCGATCTCTACTGAGTTTTGCTAAACTGAGACTAACTTAAAGGATGAATCAATGGCATGAACACGATTAGAAACGAGATAGCACAACGTTTAGGAGTTATCCCTGATCATAAGCTGCGAGAAGTTCTTAACTTTTTAAACTATCTTGCATGGCAAACCGAAAACCCGCGTACACAAGAAGATACAGATTGGCTAGAGAGTGACCTGTCAGGTTTAGACAACTACGAACCCTATGAATGGCAAGAAGGAGAACTGCAAGAAGGACTACCAGTTAGATTTATCGCTGAAACAGGCAAAATCGAGATTGGCGTATGACACAGCGTATTTTACAAATTGGTGATTTCGTAACAACACATTGCAGTCTGTCATCTCAAGAATATGCTGCGATCGCAAAAGCACTTAAACAAATAATGGAGCAAAATCTTATAAATTTATGAAACAGACAAACTTACCAAAATCAAAAAAGAAAAGCTTCTCTAGCTTCAATTTAGCATCTGCTTACAAACAGCTAGGCATCAAAACCCTAACTCATTGGGACTTGCCAGCCATAGAAATCACCCCTAGTAAATTCTTTATCGAGAGATTAGAACGGCTGCATCGTAACTTTGACTTACGGAGTTATGAAGAATCGAAAAAACTGTTGATCGATGCTTTTTGTGAAGAAGCAATGGATAGCAGCGACAAACTGAAAATATGGAAAGGTGGAAAGATAGAAAGTGATATTTTAGTTGGGAATGCAGATTATTTGATTGCACCCAGACAGGACTACCTAGACACGCCATTTCTATGTATTGTCGAAGCCAAGCGCGATGACTTTGAGCAGGGATTAGCCCAATGCTTAGTAGAGATGCAAGCATGTCAATGGGAAAATCGACAAGCAGGAAAAGAGATTGATATACTAGGAATCGTTGCCAATGGGCAGGGATGGATATTTTATAAATTAGAGATCGCTGGTTCAGTCTATGAAACAGGGATGTATACTTCCGATGATCTTGCTAAGACATTGGGAGCGTTGCGAACAGTCTTTCAAGAATGCGAAAAGAATTTGTAAATCAAATTTACGATTTAGTAAACCATACTAAAATCATTAGAGATCCTCGAATTAAGATTTATTTGTTGCTATAAAATGGTTCTGTAATTTCCTGTGCCATTGGTAAAAATTCTTGATGACTAACAACTAAAGTTGGGAAACTGCGATCGCAATAATCCTTACCTATTTCCAATGGAAAGATATCCTGTGAAGTTTCTAAGGGAATCCAGATTGCGCCAATCGCTTTCAGGATTACCCAAACAGCAGCAATATCCCAAATCTTCGGAGTAGCCTCCACTGCACCAATAGTTGAACCGATCGCAACGGTCAAAATGTTATAACTCGCCACACCTAACATTCGCAGTTTAAAAGGGAACTTCGATCTGCCCATCTTTTCGAGACTGCGAGAACAGGCGCTAAAAAAGTAATTTGCGATCGCATTAGGATCGGGCGAAACTTCAGGTAAATGTATCGGTGTGTCGTTAAAAAAAGCTGCCGAGCCATGCTCATCTGACCAGCCGTAAATATTTTGACGCAATGGTGGCATGGCGACATAACCAAAAACTGGTGTGCCGTGATGCAATAGCCCCAATGATATGCCCCAAATCGGAATCCCCCTTGCAAAATTAGTTGTGCCATCAAGAGGATCGACTACCCATGACCATTCTTGATCGCCTAAAGTTTGGTTTGATTCTTCAGTTAAAACACCATACTCAGGAAATTCTTTTTCAAGGGCAGCTTTGATATAGGCATCCGCCCAACGGTCGCTTTTGGTGACAAGGCTACCATCGTCTTTTGCGATCGCAACTCGCGCTTGCTCAAAATCGGCAAGCAGGCGATCGCCTACTTGTTTCGTTAACTCTTGGATAAAAGGAAGAATTGAGGGCAAGTTATTCATAGGTTGTTAAGTAGCTCGACGCAGTATGCCAAAAATTTATAGCGCACGCTGCGCGTGCGCTATAAATTTTTGGCTTTTAGCATACTTCACAGTCGGCACGAAGTAGCCTTCTAATTGTGCGGTAAAATGCAATCATGTTAGGACTGTAGAGGATTTTTTAGACCTATGAACTTTAGCCTGAATATGAGTCTAAGTTTAGGTCGCGTTTGGGCGATCGCTACCAATGTGTTTCGCGAAACTGT
>CASBRC010000443.1 GCA_949128015.1 Synechococcales cyanobacterium PMM_0003 | reverse complement strand
GCGCCGCCCCTTCTATTACTTTACAGCTTCACTCGAACTAGCGTTAACATAGAGGTAATTGTCAAACGTCGAAATTAATTGGAGAAAACCAATGGTTTGCTGTAAAGCAAAAGCCAATCTTGCTAAGGCTGTAAAGCTACACCGTAATTTTCATTTCAAAACTGGGCTGTTGCTCGATCAAGGCGTGCGCTTACTGGGTGTACATAAATGTTTTCTCACCAAACCACTTTATAAAGCAGTCAAAGTTGCTGGCTACACAAATGTGTCCCTAGCAAGTATTGCGCTTGTCTTAATTGAAGACTAATATTGCTCTTAGCACAATCTGTACAAAGGAAAATTCCATATGATTACATTGACTGACGCTGCGATCTCTCGCGTAAGAAATCTTCAAAGCCAACGCTCAACCACAGCCCCACTGCGTTTAGGCATTAAACAAGGCGGTTGTTCGGGTTTGTCTTACTTGATGGACTTTGTTGAACAATCTGAAGCTGGTGACAATGAATACGAACAAAGCGGCGTAAAAATTGTTATCAATGATGTTAATTTGCCTCAGTTGCAAGGTCTAGAACTAGACTACACCGAAGATCTATTAGGCGGCGGATTCCGTTTCCGTAACCCTAACGCTAGTAAGTCTTGTAGCTGTGGCACTTCCTTCGCCACACCTAAAGAAATTGGCACGGCTGTAGCTTGCAGCTAAAGCTCAAAAAAAAGAAGCCTCGCATCGCGAGGCTTCTTTTTTGAGTTTTAGCTTGAATTTCAGCGCCGCAATGGTTGGATCGATCCGACATTGTGGGAAGATTTAGCAGTAAGAAATCCAGTTATGTTTTTGGCTAAATCGATCCATGAAATATTTGCGGCAGCGCTTTTTGGCTTGGTTTGCGATCGCACTAATATTATTAACCGCGCTTTGGGGCTGCACCAATGGCAAAGTTATCAATAACGGGAAATTGGGAATTAGCGATCGCACTGAAGAGCGGATTGTTTTAGGCACGACCAGCAAAATTCGCACACTCGATCCTGCCGATGCTAACGAATTTTTTATTAGTAATATTTTTTACAACACGCTCGAACGTCTGTATACCTACAAAGAAGGCTCAAACGAGATTGTGCCACAACTAGCGGCGGAGATGCCTAAAGTTAGTGATGACGGCTTAACCTATACAGTGCCAGTACGAACAGGGATCAAATTTCACGATCGCACTAATTTTAATGCCTACACGATGAAATTCGCTTTGGACCGCTTCATGAATTCCAAAGGCGCACCATCATACATCTTAAGTGATGTCATCGAATCAATTTCTGCACTCAGCGAAACCGAACTAATTTTTAAGCTCAAACAACCTTTGCAATTCTTTCCCAAGTTTTTGGCATTCACAGGAGCCGCAGCCATATCGCCACAGGTTTACAAACACATTAAAGATGAAAAAACAGGCAAGCTCTTATTCCTACCCGATAAATTAGTTGGGACTGGACCCTATCAAGTTACTCAATTTGTTGAAGGTAGCTATTTGCGACTCGATACATTCCCCGACTATTGGGGCAAAAAACCCCTAAATAGAGGAGTTGACATTCAGTTTTTCTCTTCCAACTCCAACTTACTCAATGCCTTTAAAACAGGTGCAGTTGATGTTGCATTTCAGACACTGACCCCAACCCAGATCAAGAATGTAGAGACTAATGCCAAACAAAATGGTTGGTCGATCGCTTCAGTACAAGGTGCAACCATCCTATATATGGTGCTAAATACACAGCAAACACCACTTAATGATGTGCGCGTGCGTCAAGCCCTCGCCGCCGCAATCGATCGCCCCCTTTTAGCATCGCGTATATTCTTAAATCAACGTGCGCCACTATATAGCTTAATTCCCAGTTCTTTTGCCGAATCTAAGCCCGTATTTGAGCAGAAATATGGAGATGGTAATGGCAAACTAGCGCGTCAATTACTAGAGTCAGCAGGATATTCCGACAATAAACCTGCTCAAATTACAATTTGGTATTCCCCAAAATATGGTGGCAACGGCGACCTAATTGCCAGTACCTTGAGAGCTTCAATCCAAAAGAACGTCGGCAAAATTTTGCAGATTAAAACTGAGCGTGTCGAAAATACAGTCGGTTATGCGTTTCTGGATAAAGGTGTATATCCCGCCTACTTACTCGATTGGGTTCCCGATATTCTCGACCCTGATAACTACATCAAGCCATTTCTAGAATGCGAAGAAGCGGAAGGCGATCGCTGTAAAAAAGGTAGCAGCCAATTTCAAGGTTCGTTTTATAACAGTCCAGAAATGAATGACTTAATTGCCAAGCAGCGTAAAGAGCGCGATGCTGTTAAGCGATCGCAAATGTTGCAAAAAATCCAAGAGATTTTGGCTCGAGACGTACCATTTATCCCACTTTGGCAAAGTAAAGAGTACGCTTTTGCCCAAAAGAATGTAGAGGGAGTCAAAATTGAACCAAATCAACAGCTTCCCTATTGGAATATTTCCAAATAAGTAATCCCACCCAAGAATTAGGGTTGCGGCGCTTTGCGCCGCAACCCTAATTCTTTTTTACAGCCATGTCGCACGCACAGCGTGCGACATGGCTGTTAGGTTTTTATTTTTTATTGACTAGTTTCGCTAATTGTTAAACGATAAGATGCGCGATCTCCATCACTCGTACCGACCCAAACTTCGTATTTACCTGCCATCCAAGCACCTGACAATTCAGCACTTTTACCACTGCGGCAGTAAATTCCATCAGGTCCTTTGACAAGTAGAGACAAATTGCGATCGCCTGAAACCTTCAAGTTCAAAAAACCAAAATCTTTCTGCACTGTCAAGGTGTGGTTTGGGGCTTGCTGCGTTAATCCTTGGCATTGCCCATTAGCTTTACTAGTAGCGATAGATTCCAAAGAAATATCGCCACCCGCACTGCCAGAATAGACTTGAGGATCAGGCGTGAATTTGGGTGCGATCGGGGCTAGTACCGTTTGGCTCATAGTTGGTGATACCACAAGCAACATCGGTGCTAGAGCTAATCCCAATAAGGCGATCGGGAGTTTCAAGAATTTCATTTTTGAAGTATTTCACTCAAAGATAGTGTATAGCGGAAAGATTGATTAATAGTTTTAGAAGCAACCCAAACTTGATACTCACCTTTAGGCAGGCGACGATTAGCTTGTGGATTGCGTCCACCCGACTCATCATCAGCACAGATGACAATTCCATTAGGTCCTTTAACCAACATGGTCGGATCGTCATTGATATTACTGCTATAAACCAGAAGATCCATCACAGGAAAAGTTTCGGTCAAAGTAATTGTGTGATTTGGTTGAGCATTAGCAAAACCGCGACAATTATCCGCAATCCCCGCAATGCTGGCAATACTTACGTTGCCACCACCGTTTCCAGATAAAGTCGCTGGATCAGGTCGAAAATTTCGCCCTAACGAAATTGCACTCTGAGCAAAACTAGGAGTTGCGATCGCTAAAGCTACAGTAATACTTGCAAAGGTTCCCCAACCTAGCTTAAGCATATTGAAATGATTAATTTTAGAAACGTCCATAACCGACTCCATGTGGGCTGCATTAACTGGGATGCATTATTTAGGATTCATTTTGTTAGACACCATGACCAAATTACTGCTGATATTGTTCCTAATGTAGATAGGCGGAATAAAAAACTAAAACCAAAAAGCCGTGGCGCACGCTGCGGCTTTTTAGTTTTAGGAAAGTCATATGTAAAGAAATATTAAGATATTGCTGTCATGACAGGGTAATGTCTTGACAGCATGAGATTCTACCTGTAAGTTTAGTTTCATACACGGGTATTCACCCTTCGCAACCATTATGCAAGACAAGCAAAAGGTAACTTTTTATCTCCCCGAGCGACTACATCAACAGCTAAAGATTCGCTCTGCTATTGATGGTGATTCGATGTCAGACTTGGTAGAAAAATCTATCAGCTTTTTCTTAGCCAATCCTGATATTGTCGAATCTTCAGGTGTCGGACATACCCATCAAACTTACAACTGCCCGAGCTGCTCTCAAACAGTTGTCATCCGTGATGGTGAACTGCTGGCGGTCGGGGGCAATCGGACTCAAGTTTTACCGATCGCTGTAAGCAAAGCTGACAGCCCAGATGAAGAACTAGTCCCAATCGGCTAAAAATTCCTAGACATTTTTTCTGTAGACAAGGTGAGGATAGAGATCAAAGTCTCTGTAGAGTATATGCAAGAACAACTTAGCATTTTAATTCAAGCCCAATATCCCTTGATCTACCTCAACACCCCAGAGGAAGAAAGAGCAGAACGGGCAATTTCAACCATATCTCAACTAAAACCAGCCCGTCGCATGTTCACATGGACTGTAACCCATGGAATCGTTGAATATGGGCAAGCCACTGGGTCAGTCCAGCACAACACAGAATCTGCTGAAGCAGCTTTAAAATGGATTACTCGCGCCGATCAGAAAGATCCTGCTATCTATATATTTAAAGATATGCATCCGTTCTTAGATCACCCTGTAACCGTCCGTTGTTTGAGGGATGCGATCGCAAATTTTAAGGGTACTCAAAAAACCATTATTTTGATGTCGCCGATCCAAGTTATTCCTGTTGAGCTAGAGAAGGAAATCGTCGTACTTGATTTTCCTTTGCCAGACATGAAGGCGATCGAAGAAGTGCTTGATCAACAACTTGGACAGGTGCGAACCAGAAAAGTGTCATCTGAGACTCGCGAAAAGCTAGTCAGGGCTACATTGGGATTAACTCAAGATGAAGCTGAGAAGGTCTATCGTAAAGCTCAAGTCACTAACGGCAAGCTAACTGAAGAAGAAGTCGATATTGTTCTTTCAGAAAAGCAACAATTAATCCGTCGTAATGGCATCCTCGAATATATGGAGGATGAAGAAGACATTAATGACGTAGGAGGACTCGAAGAGCTAAAGCATTGGTTGCAACAGCGATCAAACGCTTTTAGTCAGAGAGCAAGAAATTATGGACTACCTCAACCCAAAGGAATGCTGATTCTTGGAGTGCCTGGTTGCGGAAAGTCTTTAATCGCCAAAACAACGGCGCGGCTCTGGTCATTACCCTTGATTCGCCTTGATATGGGGCGCGTCTATGATGGCTCAACTGTCGGCAAGTCAGAAGCAAATTTGCGAAATGCTCTCAAGGTTGCAGAATCAATTTCACCGATGATCCTATTCATTGACGAACTTGACAAAGCCTTTGCAGGTGGTGCAGGTTCGGCTGATTCTGATGGCGGCACATCGTCACGGATCTTTGGTACATTCCTTACATGGATGCAGGAAAAAAAGTCACCTGTATTCGTGATGGCAACTGCTAATCGCATCGATAAGTTGCCGGGGGAATTCCTCCGCAAGGGACGTTTCGACGAGCTTTTCTTTGTAGATTTACCTAACGGTGAAGAGCGCAGAGATATTTTTAAAATCCATCTGTGCAAGCGTCGCCCAGATGTTGAAAAGTTAGAAAGGTTCGATTTTGAACAACTATCGAAAGTAAGCGAAGGTTTTTCGGGGGCGGAAATCGAGCAGGCGGTAATTGCCGCTATGTATGAAGCTTTTGCCCAAGATCGGGAGTTTACACAGCTAGATATCATTTCGGCTGTGAAATCAACAACTCCCCTCTCACGCACGATGACTGAGCAGGTTGCTGCTTTGCGTGACTGGGCAAGGATGCGGGCTAGACCCGCCGCTACTTCTGTCGCTGAGTATCAGCGTATGGAGTTTTAAAAAGCTTATTCTGCTGTTTTTGCAGGCAGCAGAGTTAAGGCTAGATTCTAAAGATATCTTATTAAAAAATCTTTAGGCTAGCAGCTAACATAGGAGTTAGAACCACCAAACTCTTATGTTCTACGTCCGAGTTAACAATTGTGTTCACAATTATTCACAGGAGCTAAACTATTATGTCTCATTTCAGCACTCTTCGCACAAAAATTACTGATGCCGAAGTCCTTAAGTCGTCTTTGCGCGATCTGGGCATCACTGTCAAGTCTGAAGCTGATGTTCGTGGCTACAACAGCCAACGCATCCGTGCCGACATTGTCGCAACTCTTGAAGGTGATTACGATCTAGGTTGGTCTCGTAATGCTGACGGTTCTTTTGATTTGATTGCTGATCTCTGGGGTGTTGCCAAAAAGCACAACCAGACTGAACTGATCAATTCGATCAACCAGAAGTATGCTGTGAACAAGGCTCTGACCGAAGTAAAGCGTCCTGGGCTAAGCAATGCTAACGTCAAGCTAGTCTTGCAGTAAGGTGTCCAATCTTGCGCGTTAACTATGCAAATTAACAGGTTAGTCATCCCTGACTAGCCTGTTTTTTATAGAACCAAAAGCAATGACGGCGCGAAGCGCCGTCATTGCTTTTGGTTTAAAATAATAAGGCGGCGCTTCGCGCCACCTTATTATTTCTGGATTTTTCATTGTATAATTCTGATACATAATTTGAGCCAACGTCGCCCCAATGGAAATTGCGATCGCCCTCTTGCAACATTACAGTTTTGATCTTGGTGGTTATACCATCAGAGATTTGACTCGTGCATGGGGCAGCTTTAAGCCTGAATGGGTACGCCAAGCCGTAATCGAATCGCTATTTCAAGGAAGATATAAAGCAGTTTCAGTTAATCAAATCTTACAATTATGGGAACGCAAAGGCGAGCCAAATTGTCGCTACAACCGTGAATTTGAGCGTTTGGTTTGCGGTGATGTTGCTGTAATTTATGAAGATCGAATTTTTTACACACCTCCACATACATCTACTCGCGAATCTGCGATCACAGAAATTACTCCATTTAAAACGATGGAAGAATCAACTTCGCCACTTCCATTTCCGCGACGCTCTATGCTGGGAGCTACGAAAATTTCGCCAGTTAATCAATCCTCTCAAATTGTTGAGCCTAAGCCTCAAAGGTATCCTAGTCGATTGAATACACCTTCAGGCACTACCGCCCCTGCAAAGGTCTACCCTACAACTTCAAAAGCAGAATATTCTGATATTTATCGCTCTGCCTATGAAAATATGACTTTGCTTGCTGAGTCATCAATGTTTGTTGATAAGTTGCGATCGATGTGTAGCGATCGCAAAGTTCTTTCAAATCCTGAGATTATTTCTAACATGGATAAAGTAGAAGCTACAGTTGAGAATTAGCTGATTTGAACCAAAAAAAAGTGGCTCACGCACAGCGTGAGCCACTTTTTTTGGTTTAAATCGGTAAGG
>CASBRC010000442.1 GCA_949128015.1 Synechococcales cyanobacterium PMM_0003 | reverse complement strand
CCTGTACTGCCAGCTAGAGATGAGGGTTGAACATTTTCAACGCGATCGCGTACAGCTACCATATAGAGCGGCATCGTCAAATGGATCAATGGTAATTGCTCCTGAACCAATTGCTGATATTCAGCATAGATCGCTTTTCGCTTAGGCTCATCGATTTCCTGTGCGCCTTTAATCATCAGATCGTGGATTTTCTGTTCCCAATCGGCAACTTCACGACCAACAAAAGGTTTTTCCTCCCCAACGGGTCCCTTGTTAAACAAATGAGAATCCCCATCTGTCGCCCAGAGATTAATCGCACTATTAGGTTCAGCACCGCCTGTAAAGCCGAGAATCGTTGCATCCCACTGCTTGGAGTTGTCAAGCTTATCGGAAATAATCCGAAAATCAACTGGAGTGAAGTCAATCTTCATACCAATTTTTTCTAAATCACTTTTAATCTGTGCGCCCATAGCAACTCGCCCACCCGCAGGAGCCAGTAAGACAAATCTAACTTGATTCCCTTGAGCATCCAGTAATTGCTGCTGATCGTCATATTTATAACCTGCTTGCACCAGAATTTCTTTTGATTTTTCGGGCAGATAGTCATAAACCTTAAGCCCTTTTTCAGGTGGTAAGTAATAAGGACTAGGAATAGAAATTGGTGAATTTTGAGTTTGGGCTAGACCGCGTGAAAGGTTGGTAACTAGAGCTTCACGGTTAATGGCATAAGCAACAGCACGACGGAAATTAACGTCATTAAACCATTTTGATTTCTTTGGCTCAACAAAAGGCTGATCAGTTTTAGGATCTTTGCCTTTATTGAGATTAAACATCATGAAGGCTTGTCCTGTCGCGGGGCCAGCGTTATAAATCTTGTAGCGATCGCGTTGTTCAAAACGCTTCAATAGTTGGTAATCTTCACCGCGTAAGCGATACATGTCGAGATCTTGCGAGCGAAAGCGCAGTAAGGCAGTATCTGGTGATTCCACAATCTGCATTACCAGTTTTTCGATATATGGAGTTCCCTTCTTCCAATAGTAGGGATTGGGTTTATAGATGATCCGTTCGGAAGGTCGGTATTCTTGAATAATATACGGACCACTGCCAACCAATTGATTTACAGGTGTGCTGAGAGTCCATGTTTCTAAGAACTTTAATTTCTGATCAGCCGCCTTAGGATCTTCCTTGATCGTTGGTTCAAAAATATGTTTTGGCAAAATTCCACTACCGCCTAATGTGCGTAAGGCAGGCGCAAATGGTTCACTAAGGAAAAAAGAAATACGGCGATCGTCTAGTTTCTCGACCTTGGGCAAAGTCTGTGATTTGCCAACCCGCATGACATCCCGACTACCTGTAGGGATTTTCTCATTAAAAATAATGTCGTTATAAGTAAATAAAACATCATCAACAGTAAGTGGCTGACCATCTGACCATTTCAGATCGGGGCGCATCGTGAAAATAATTTGTTTTCCGTCTTGCAAGAGTTCCCATTTTTCGGCAAGTTCAGGTTTTAACTCATTAGTGATCGGGTTTTCACTGATCAATCCAGTAAGCGTATAGCCGATCGCAATACCGCTATAGGCATCATTAATCAAAACTGGGTTAAAGGTTTTGATATCACTATCAAGGGGAACTACCAAGCGATTGTTAAGAACGTTTGTTTTGATCGAGCAACCCCAAAGCAGCAGTGAACACATGCCGATGAGCAACAGTAATACTATTGCTTTCCATTGTTTAACCTTGGTTCGTTTCTGCATACTTCTTTTCACGATCGCATTTCCTTTTAAATATAAACCCCAGAAAGGCGTATTGCACAGGCTGTGCCACACCTACTATGTCACCAATAAAACTACTGCATGAACTGCGATCGCCTCGCGTTGCCCGATCGCATCCATGCCTTCATTAGTCGTTGCCTTGACACTGACACAATCAATCGGCAAATTCATCGCTTGGGCTAGGCGATCGCGCATTGCCTTAATGTGCGGTTTGAGCTTTGGCGCTTCGGCAATGACTATTGCATCAATATTATTCACGCGCCAGCCTTGCGCCGCGATTAGTTCCTGTACTTGTTGCAATAGCATGATGCTATCGGCTCCTGCCCATTTGGGATCGGTGGGTGGAAAATAATGTCCAATATCACCGAGGGCAAGCGCTCCTAACATTGCGTCCATAATCGCATGGGTCAACACATCGGCATCGCTATGTCCTAGCAGTCCTTTTTCATAGGGGATTTCAACACCACCGAGGATCAATTTGCGATCGCTAACAAGTCGATGCAGGTCATAACCATTGCCAATGCGGATATTCATAATAATCTTTTGAGCTTAACTTAGCTGTGGCGCACGCTGCGCGTACGCCACGACTTTTTGGATTTAGTATTTAACTAACGTCAGTTCGGGATAATCCAAGAACTAAAGTTCTTGGCTCAAAGCTAAAACCCGTTGAAACGGGTTAAAGACAATTTTTAGAAATTTTTTAGTCGGTTTTAACCGACTTAAGCTTTGAGCCAAGAACTTTAGTTCTTGGTTAGCTGCGCTTTTAGGGCAAAAACTTATCCCGAACTCACGTTAATTACTTAACATATTACAGCGCTTTGCGTTGTTATAAAACCCAGAAAATCTCTTAAAAGTGCCGCTTTGCGGCACTTTTAAGAGATTTTCTGTACTATTCAAAGCCTCAATAGGTTGTACAGTGATTCGCAAATTAGCAAAACTAAATAAATTTTAAAAACCTTACAGCGCCTTGCGCTGCTATAAAAACCAGATAATTTTTTGAAAGTGCCGCTTCGCGGCACTTTCAAAAACAGGCTGTACAAAGCAAAGTTTTTAAAATTTATTTGGTTTTGAGATCAGAATACTTCTATTTTTTGTCATAATCTAGCTCAGTTTCTGCCTAACTGTATGAGCGATCGCTTACCAATCACCGACAACAATCTAGACAACAATCTGGAAATCTCGAATCTATGTCAAGCCTTAGAGGGCTGTGTGTTAGTTGTCGATGACAATCCCACTAACTTGAGTGTGTTGGTTAATCTACTGCGAAATGTGGGGCTGCGAGTACTGGTGGCAACCGATGGGGAAAGTGCGATCGATCAGATTACATACATT
>CASBRC010000441.1 GCA_949128015.1 Synechococcales cyanobacterium PMM_0003 | reverse complement strand
ATATGAGACTCATTTGAGCTACAAATATGACACTTAAACATTAGTTAATTTCTCCGAATTTTATAATCTACCCACTCATTTTGATTTAGTTCGTATAAGGTAATAATTTTGACAGTATCTGATTTAATCCTTGAAACTTGGATATGCAAAGCTCTCTTTATTTTTGCAAATCCTAATAGAAGACAACTTGGCGAATATTTGTCATCTGGATAATCCTCAATTATTATTGCATTTTCACCTATTTCACTAATATCATTTCTACTAATATTTCGTTCAACTTGACGTTTTAAAGCGTGTCTTGTTAAGTCAAACCGTCTTAATTGTAGTTGTTTTCTTATTTCCTCAATAGTTTTCATTTGGGGTTACTCTAACGTTTCTAATTTCACTAAAAACATTGCCATTTTTACTATTACTACTCAAATTGAGACATTTCGAGAGCAACTGGCGCAAATTCTAATTGCACTGCGGCTTGTCGAACTCTGGCGGCGAAGGCGAGCGGATCGAGGTCGAATTGCTCGAATAGTTCGCGTCCACGCAGACATCGCAATTCAGGGCTTTCAGCAGCGCCGCTTACGACCCACAACACAAAATCTTTATTGCTACGAGCATTTTCAATCTCGATCGCAGAAATTGCAAAGGATTCGCGATCGCTAGTGAAGCTTTTAATCACCACTGCTTCGCAAAGATCGTCCTTGGTGCATTCGAGATCGTAGCCAACTTGGGATTTGTCTACCGATCGCACTAGCCAGCCATCACGCA
The DNA here is from genome assembly GCA_949128015.1 of Synechococcales cyanobacterium PMM_0003. Taxonomy (GTDB): domain Bacteria; phylum Cyanobacteriota; class Cyanobacteriia; order Pseudanabaenales; family Pseudanabaenaceae; genus Pseudanabaena. The sequence continues at coordinate 2,688 of CASBRC010000441.1, read as the reverse complement.
TATATTGCGCCATCACTGAGATCATCGCCAGCTTTTCGGCAGTGCTAGGATCTTCGATGGAGAAAGGAATTGGTTTCTCAACGACTCTTTCGACTACCCGATCTACAAATTTTTCGATTACGCGATCGACTACCTTTTCCACTTCAACGAGTTTCTCAACTTCGACAATTTTTTCAACTTCAACAATCCTCTCGATCTCAACAATTTTTTCAATCTCGACAATTTTTTCGACAATCTTTTCAACTTCCACAATCTTTTCGATCGCGTCGGTCAAATCAGAGATGGCAGCTTCTGCATTAGATATAGCAACTTCTGCATCAGAGATGGCAATCTCATTAGAAATGGGTTCCATCTCAACAATTAGCTTACTAGTCTCCTCATCTCGATCATCGATATCGTCACTACGCGCCGTCATAGCTAGCGGAATTTCATCAACGATCGCAGATTGATTATCTGTAGAAGCATCTGTTTCAGAAGGGGCGATCGCATAAATGCTTCTTGGTCTTGCCTTGGGGAGAGAATCGATCGCGAGGGTTTCCAAAAATTCCTTGGCTTTTTTGGCTTTTTCCGTCTTGCCTTGAGTTTGGTATAAAACAATTGCCTTACGAAGATCGTCTCCTGCCAAAGTCTCATCGGTAATTTCTGGCTGAGCATAGGCTAGGGCGCGATAGTAATAGGCATCGACATTACTGGGCTGTAAATCGATCGCATAGCTAAAGTCGCGAATTGCTTCCAGATATTCCTTAAGAACATAATGCGATCGCCCCCGCCGATACACTGCCAAGTCACGCTCGGGTTCTATTTCAAGGGTACGGCCATAGCAAGCGATCGCCTGTTCGTAACTTTTGAGTTTGTAATAGGTATTGCCTAGAGAAAAATGAGCATCAGCATAGTTAGAATCAATGGCGATCACCGATTGAAAATCTGCCATTGCTTGCTGCAACTGTCCCAATAAGAAATTAATTTCGCCACGTTTAAAATATGCCAGACGCGCTTTGTCGGGACGCATCGATATCGCTTTGCCATAGTCGCCGACCGCCTTGGCATATTCGCGTAAACTAACATGAGCATCGCCTAATCCTAAATATGCCTTGACAAAATCAGGATTGAGCTTCAACGCTTGCCGAAATGACTCCAAAGCGTCCTGTGGAAATCCCTGCTGAATATCTTCTAAGCCCCAACGGTAATAGACATCAATGAGGTTAATCCCCTTACCCGCCCGAAATGCTTTTTGGGTTTGACGTTCCCACTCGCGATCGAGCATGCGTACATATTCTTCGCGAAACACGCCAGCGTCAGACTGCGGCTCAAGGGGCATTCCTTGAAAATGGGGTAACTGCCGCAAATAGTCAGTCCTGAGTGGCTCATCAAAGGTTACGCAAGCATCCCAAGCCACCCATACCCGAAAGTTATTCGCCTGTGAGTCAATGTCATAGGTTTCGCTCAGTTCGCGATAACGCGCCGATCGCTGCTTAAGTTGATATTCGCGATCGGCAGGAACTACTGTCCCCGAAGCAAAATAGCCCTGATTGGCACTACCAATCCGCTTGAAATAAGCGCGATCGCCCACCTTGAGCGTTTGAATATTGCCGCAGTTCCACGTAACGATATACTGCTCCCCCTCGGAGATATCGGCGATCGCTTCACGAATAAAATCGCGAATCTCTGGCTCTGTCTGCTCGTTACACAGGAAAATTCTTGTTACCATATGGCTATTATGCTACAGCTTGTGAAGCTTACTCTAGCTGATTTTATAGTAATCATCTCAGTACAGGACAAAAATCAAAAAAACAGAATCTGAATTAGTCGAAAAGTCTAGGTGAGGATAATTACTTAGTCCATAAGTTGAGATGCGCCCTATCATTGGTTAGTTACGCAATGAGTGTTAAATGATATAATAGTATCCTGAAGTTTAATAGATTAATATATGACATTTAAGATAATTGACATTCAAAAAGACACTAATCTCAACTGTTATTCAGTGTTAACGGTAGTGAGTATTAACGACTTTATGGATTTTATAGAGCCAATTCATGAAAATAAAGGGAATATTAGAGAACAGAGAGAAGTACTGTCTACTAGATCTGCCAAAATTATTCGTAACCAAATGGTTGAAGATTTGAAAGAAGGAGGGATACTACCGCCAATTGTAATAGGAAGTATTCATAAGTCTTCAATAGAAGAGAATAATTTTCTAAATGTTGTTTCACTTAAAAAAGAAGAAAATGAAATTTTTATCTTAGATGGTATGCAAAGAATACAAGCTTTGAAGGATGCCACAAATAAAAAGATAATCTCTCATAATTTACGGGTAGAATTCTGGTTTGCTCATGATGAATCTGCATTGTTGTATCGTATGTTGGTACTTAATTCTGGGCAAATTCCTTGGAGCTTAGAAAAACAATTGGAAGTCGTATTTAAACCAGTATTAAACGAACTAAAGCCTTATATAAGAAATCATTCAGAAGATGTGTGGAACGATTCTGATATTGTAGAAATGTTCTTAGCATTTACATCTCGTAAAGTGAGAATCAACAAAAAACAACAATTAGCCGAATATCATGCTGCACTTGATGTTATGAGTCTTATTAGACATAAATCTGGAAAAGTTGTAGATAGATTTAGTAATATTTTTGTCAAAATGATAGAAGTAAATAAGCTTTTGATTGAAATTGATAACCGTTATAT
>CASBRC010000440.1 GCA_949128015.1 Synechococcales cyanobacterium PMM_0003 | reverse complement strand
TCCTAGGTTTTTTATGGCTAATGACAAAATGCGATCGCTATTTGAGTCTGGCGATCGCACTTTGCTAATCCACGCCACAAATTTGCGATCGCGCTAAGATGAAGGTACGAATAGTTTTGGTAAAACGGCAATCTTGAAGTTTTTGTTAATGCTCAAGCAAACTGTCGTATGATTCTCTCTAGTCTAAGCAAATAGAGTAGAGCGCCGCTATTAATAATAAAAGATAGCCCATACCAATATATGTTAAGTAGAATCTATATAGATAATTTTCACGCTCTTGTAAACTTTGAGCTTTCATTGGATTCAATTAATTTGTTTCTGGGGGCGAATGGTTCGGGTAAATCCACAGTATTTGATGCCATTAATAGAGTTAAAGATTTAATCTCAGGTATATTTAAAGCAGAGAATTTATTCTCTATCTTTGATTGCTGTCGTTGGCAAACATCTAAAGTCCATAGTTTTGAAATAGAAATAGATGGCAATGGAGGGAAATATAAGTATGAACTCTCTATAAATTACAACGATCAACAAAAAGCATCTATAGCGCATGAACAACTATTATTTAATAACAAGCCATTACTGAAATTTGAATCAGGTAGTGCTTATATATATGACGATGATTATGTGGAAATATCTACAATTGCTTATTTCGATTCGACACAATCATTTCTATCTTTATTACCTCCAACAAATACCAACAAAAAGTTAACTTGGTTTAGAACTCGTATATTTCGCCTTGTAGTTATTCAGATTACTCCATCTTTAATGACTGGTACTAGTGAGCAAGAGCATTCTTATATTCATCCTAGAATGGAAAACTACGTTTCTTGGTATCGCTATCTTTCGCAGGATCAGGGGAAAATATTTGAGCTTACAAATGTTTTGCGAGACATTTTAGATAAGTTTGTATCTTTTAAATTTGAGAGATTTAGTGAGACTAACTATGGATTAAAGCTAATATTTGAAAATGAAGTTGACAGCAAAAAAACAATTGAATATTACTTCAATGAATTGTCAGATGGACAGAAAGTTATCATTGCTTTATACACATTAATTTATTGCACTCAAGATGAAGACTATACATTATGTATTGATGAACCTGAAAATTTCCTAGCATTACCAGAAGTACAGCCTTGGCTAGATCGACTTTATGATTTTTGTAGTGAGAAAAAGCTACAGGCTTTACTAATTTCACATCATCCGAAACTCATAAATTTTCTAGCACTAGATGCTGGCTACTGGTTTGAACGTAAGGGCAGTTCTCCAGTACGAGTTAAGCGGATCAAAGACGAAGATGGTACTGGATTACCAATCTCTGACCTAGTAGAGCGTGGTTGGCTGTATGACCCAGAATAGACAAACTATCGTAATTTTATGTGAGGATAGCCAGCAGTATCTCTTTGCTCGATATTTTCTCCAGAAAAAAGGATTTACTGGACACTTCGTAGCTCAAAAATGCCCTAGTGGAAAACAATCGGGAGAGCAATATGTTCGCGAACATTATGCGGCAGAAGTCAAAGGCTATCGTATCCAAAAAAATCGAAAAAAGATTTGCTTAGTAGTGGTTATCGATGCAGATACACTTACTGTTGAAGAACGGATCAGGCAATTGGAGATGACTTTGCTAGAAAAACGTCAGCCTAAAGAAAAGATTGCGATATTCGTTCCCAAAAGAAATATTGAGACGTGGATACATTATCTCCAATCAGGGGAACCCGTTGATGAAGTTGCTGCTTATAACAAACTGGCAAATCAAGGAGAATGTAAGTCATTTGTTGAAAAGCTATGTGAGCAATGTGTACAAAGTTTGTCACCCAATGCGCCGCCATCCATGAATGAAGCCTGTATTGAACTAAAAAGAATCATTGAATAATCGCTATGTTTTTGTCAGCGCATGATGTTGAACTAGCTGCCAAAGCCTAACACCTTTTTTAAAGCGCTCCCAAAGCTTTTAACAAAGCTGCAAACTTAATCGTGGTTTCACTCTGCTCATTTTCTACCTGCGAATTTGCCACAATTCCTGCGCCAGCAAAAATCCTTGCCCGATCTCCTTGGATATATCCCGCCCTAATTCCCACACCAAAAGTCCCTTCACCATTTCCATTTAGCCAACCGATGGGAGCCGCATACCAGCCGCGATCGCAAGCTTCCCATTGCTGCATAAAGCAAACTGCTCGATCTCTAGGCTCGCCACCAACGGCAGCCGTGGGGTGTAACTGCTGCAAAATATCGAGGGCAATCAACCAGTCTGGCTCATTGAGTTGGGCAGTGATCGGCGTATGTAAATGTTGCACATTAGACAGCTTTAGCAAGCCCGTACTGACTTGTGGATCGATCGCAGCACCCATACTTTGTAAGCGATCGCAAATTGAGCGAATTACAAATTGATGTTCGCGCATATCTTTTTCACTATTGAGCAGATGATCTCCCAACATCAGATCTTCTTGGACAGTTTTGCCGCGCCCGATTGAACCCGCTAAAGCATCACTGCGTAACCAGAGTCGATCGCTATGGGCTTTAAATTGCAACACCACCTCAGGAGTCGCGCCCAAAAATGTTTTACCTCCACCATAATCGAGCAAAAAGGAAATACATTCAGGATATTCACAGCGCAAGACATGTAGCACTTGAAACGGATCAAAATTGCGATCGGCTAACACATCCAACGCCCTAGCCAAAACTACTTTTTCAAAATGTCCCTGATGAATCAAAGTTAAAGCACGTTCAACAATCTCTGTCCAGATTTGCGCCCCCTCCACCTCCACAATTTTGCTTACCTCATGCACTGTCGGCGCTTCGTAATTAGAACTTGCTTGTAAATGCGATCGCAAATTCTCAATGAGTTCTAACACGTCATCAGCATTATCCCAAGGTTGAATGTAATGATTGAGTGTTAAAGTGCAATCCCGCTCATTTTGGCGCACCATCCAACGGGGGATAAAAAAAAGTAAAGTCGGAAACCAGCTCTTTTGCTGATTATTCTGTTGATAGTTATTCTGCTGGTCAAGATCTAGCCGATCGTTAGTATTACTACCATTGCCATAAAAGGAAAAAGCACCAACAACATGGATTGAAACTTCTGATCCTGTTAATTCCAGATCGGGATGTTTAGCAACAATTGCATTAGCCAAATGGGTTTTAGTAAATTTTTTGGCACAATCAAAGCGATCGCTTAGATCGTGATTAGCAATAGATATCTCCGCCACCGAACCCGCCGCCGCTAATACTAGATTAGCGTTTGGCTGTTCCCAATAAAATTTTGGTTGTTGCGAATCAGCCTTACTCGCCAACAACAATAAAGGATTGATGCACTCCCAACTTTGAGAGTAACTAAATAAAACCGATGACCCTGTGATCTGCGCTTTCGCGATCGCTTTAACAATCCAATCGTGCAGAGATTTAGAATCGATGCTGCTATAGGTGACACTCTGACGAACTTGCATGATTATATTTTATCGCAGTCGTCAGCACAGTTAATATATGAATACAATACGAAAAAAAATTTGTTTGGCGATCGGCTCAGCTTTACAGCAATTACCGATCAAACGAACCACAAAAGATTTTTTGGTTCGGGTTTGAGCGCAAAGCGCTGTAAGTAATTTAGCAGTACGTTCGATAATGGTAACTAGGGATTTAGGGATGAGGCGATCGCTGTAATTGCCACTATTCAAATAAAGATCTCGGTAGTCCCGACTGTCTAATGATCGATTGAAGTGTGCCAACCTTAACCTCTGAATAGTTAGGAACTGGAACTGTAATTGTGGAATCATCAATTTTCTTCTGCATGATAATGTGGCTGCCTCGCTGCCTTACTTGTAAAAAGCCATGCTCAGATAAAATTTGACAGACCACTTTTGCAGAAAGAATTCGTAGTTTACCCAATGGCTACCTCAATCTGCGTCACATAAATTTCCGAATATATTCTTGCTAGAATTTCTTGGGGACTTGCCATTTCAAAGAATAATTCAACCGCTTCAATCAGGTTTTTTCTGGCTTCTTCTACGGAGTCGCCCTGACTAGCAATATCTATCTGTGGGCAGAGGGACACATAGCCATCACCTTCACGCTCAATGATACAAGTTAGTTGTTTAAGTTGTTTCATATTAAATCCAAATTTATTGTGGCAGGCATACAGATGTAAGTAATTTAGTAAATACGGTGTTTCTGGATGCTAGTTTACTAAAATAAAGTCTCAAGCTAAGACACTAAAAACTCTTTTGCTGCGATCTCCAATCACTGTTTCATCAGCAATCAGATGCTCTTATTACTCCTAAAGTCCAATTCTTAATTACCGTTTTTAATTAAGTAAGTCATCACCTGTAGCGATCGCAAGTTCTTGCAAACGCCCTTGTTGATCTTTAGAAATGCAACTTTGAATCACATCTTCGATATCCCCTTCCAAAATTGGTGGCAAAGCAAAGTTCTGCCCCAAACGATGCTCCGTTAGACGGCTATCTTTATAGTTGTAAGTACGAATTTTTTCAGAGCGTGAACCAGTACCAACTTGCGATCGCCTTATTGACGTAATCTCCGCCTGTTGTTCGCGCAACTTTATTTCGTAGAGCTTAGCCCGCAAAATTTGCATCGCTCGCTCTTTGTTTTGTAACTGCGATCGCTCCTCAGTACAAAAAATTCTAATCCCCGTTGGTTTGTGAAATAGATCGGCGGCAGTTTCTACCTTGTTGACGTTTTGACCGCCAGCACCGCCCGATCTTGCTGTAGACATTTCAATATCTTTAGGATCGATGTGAATTTCTACTTCATCAACTTCAGGCATAATTGCCACTGTCGCCGTTGAGGTATGCACACGCCCCTGTGATTCTGTCGCAGGTACACGCTGCACGCGATGTACACCCGACTCAAATTTGAGTTTGCTATAAACGCGATCGCCTTGAACTTCGATGATCGCTTCCTTAAAGCCACCCATTTCCGCCAAAGTCTCACTGACCATCTTCACTCGCCAGCCTTGACGCTCAGCATAGCGCGTATATAGTCGCACCAGATCTCCAGCCCAGATCCCCGCTTCGTCTCCCCCCGTACCTGCACGGATTTCCAACATGATGTTCTTATCATCATTTGGATCTTGGGGCAGAAGTAGAACCTGTAGCTTTTGTTCTAGCTCTTTTAACTTTGTCGATAACTCTTCAACTTCCATAGCCGCCATCTCCCTAAGATCGGGATCATTAGCAGACTCTTTCAGGATCTCTTGCGACTCCTGATAATCTTGCTCCGCCTTCCGAAAAGTATCGTAGGTTATTACCGTCTCTTCCAATGAAGCGCGAACTTTAGCAATGCGCTGAAACTCGCCGTGATCGGTCGCCACGTCAGGATCACCCATCCGACGAGTCAGTTCATTGAAGGTTTGTTCGACAGATTCGAGCTTTTTAATTAAGTAAGCTGCAGGCATGGAGTTTGAGTTACCACAAAAGAAAATGAAAAGTTAGTAAGCCAGAAGAAAACCTTGAATTAATCCTAGGTTGGCTATACTTGCTCTTCTACTTTAACGTTTTCGTCAAACATACCGTACTTACGCAAGAAGCGTTCTACGCGACCTTCGGTATCGATAATCTTTTGTGTACCAGTATAGAAAGGGTGATTGCCCGACCATACATCAACATTAATCTCAGGATGGGTAGACCCAATCGTTGCTACATGTTCGCCGTTACAAATTACTTTTGCTTCGGGATACCACTTCGGGTGAATTCCAGCTCTAGGCATAGTCTTAGTTATAAAAAATCAAAAATTAAGCTTATCTAGACTATCACAGAATTGCACAAATAAGAGAGGACGATTCGTCATCTCTTATTTATCGTCTTTAAGCAAGACTTTCAAGGCGTTCAATCCAACTATTAAACATTGGACATTCTCTGCGAATAGTATCTAAGCCAATATCTAAGGCAACTAATGAGCCGTGCAAAACTTTGTCATATTGACTAAATATGCCGAGGATACGCTTAGAAGGAGCAGTAGCATAACCATCATTGATATGCTCAGGTGAATTAAAGTCACGGCGAATCTTTTTCAAATTAACAACTATTTGTGGATCGTCGCACCAGTTCTTAAAAGCTTCTGGCTCACTGAACAAAAAACTTTCAAACTCATGAATCATAAGATTCGCAATAAAATTAGGGTGCTGGATATCTTCCTGAAATGCTTGCTGTACTGCCTTAGATTTCTTAATTGACGACAAACCAATAGTGGCTGAGCTTGGAAAATCTGAAGGTAGTCCATAAAAGTCGATCAGCGTCGTTACCCATGCGTTACTGTCTTCTTTACATTTTTTCTCGATCTGAAACTTGACTTTGCCATAAGTGGATATACCGCCCTTTCCGCCCCCATTTTTCAAAATAATGGGATTGACGAAAATATCTAGCCGTTCAAAGTGGCTGGTTAATATCTCCCTAACAAAGGTTTCTTCGGTTTGCCCCTCGCAAAAAATATGAACTCTGATCATCGCGATGGTCTACCACCCAACAGATTTTTTTGCCATAGTTCACCCAATGAGTAGTCATCCAGCCAATTAGTTAGGGCGCTTTCGTCTAGACGATGTAGATGGGTTGCTCCTTCTATGCGATCGCAAACAATCACATCACCCGCCTCAAACTCATTAAGTAGCCCCACTGACTGCGTAGAGACAATGACTTGCTTAGATTTGGCAGTAGAGCGTAGCAATGCTGCTAAAACATTGATGGCATAGGGATGCAGTCCCAACTCTGGCTCATCAATTAAAATCAGTTCAGGTTGATGATCTTCTGGCTGCATTAATACAGTTGTAAGACAAATAAATCGCAAAGTCCCATCTGAAAGATGATGCGCTTTAAATGGCATATCTTCACCTTTCTCTACCCATTCCAGTTCAATTTGGTCTGGACTATTAGGACAAGGGCGTAAGTAAAAATCACCAAAAAACGGCGCTACTAACTGGATCGTTTTGACAATTCTTTGATAATGCGTTTGATATTGCTCTTTAAGTAAGTAAAGGTATGCTGCCAGATTTTGAGCATCCGATCGCAGATAAATATTGTCATTAATTGCTTGACGTTGCTTGACTAGAGCGCTCTCCGCAGTGTCATGAAAATGATAAAGCCTCCAGCTTTCCATTACTGGCACAGTGTACTTGTAGATCCTTGTTCTACGTCCCTGCGTTTCTACCGCAGTTTCAAAATGCCCCGATCCAACATGCCAATCTCCGCTCTTTTCCCACCAGAAGTTTTCATCAGAAAAAACCATACGATTATCTTTGGTTGGCTCTAAAATGAATTTATAGCCGTTGTCCCCAAAGTAAAGTTCAGCCGCGAGTTGTTGAGTTCTTTTGCGCCCAAAGTGTAAT
>CASBRC010000439.1 GCA_949128015.1 Synechococcales cyanobacterium PMM_0003 | reverse complement strand
GTAAAGGGACGCTCTGCGTCCCCTTTACTTTCAACATAAAGCCCTTAAAAAGCAGCACCCATCGGGTGCTGCTTTTTAAGGGCTTAGAAAATTAGTCAATGTAACCCATGAGTCCTACGTTGTCGATCTCATTGGATGCAACAGGTCTTGTGTTACCCATTTGAGAGTAAGTTTCGTCAATTACCAATCCTGACGAACCTATAGGGCGCTCACCCGCCATGTAAAACTTATCAACAATCACAAAGCCATCCTCAACTATAGGTCGTTCGCCCGAAGAGAAAAATGTGCTAGTGACGTGAATACCACTATTCACGATTGGACGTTCGCCGCCCATGGTGGTGTAGGTGCTGCTAATTGCTAACTTGCTAGCCTCGATCGGACGCTCGCCCGAACTGTTGAAATATTCAACCGCACGAAAGCCTCCATCAACAATGGGGCGCTCGCCGTAATGCTTAAGGGTTTCAGTCACAATTAATGAACCTTTTTGTTCGGTTGATGCTGCGGTGGGTTTAGAGTCTTCCTTGCCCGCCAAAGCTGAGATATCCACTGTACCTGTTTTTGCAGTTGTTTCGGTTTCAGACTTAGCTTTAGGAGAACGAGTTTTCTCGGTGGTTTCGTTTTTTAGGCTATCTGATTTGGTTTCGTTGTTTGTACTCATACTTTTTTAATCCTTAAATTTATCCTAAAAAACTCTTGCTAACTGTTAATTGCACTTATTGGAAAGTAATTTTTTTGCGATCGCTAAAAATTTTTAAAGTTATACCCTTGCAAGTTAATTCTACAGAAAAAGTTAATGTTATTCACCTTTTGGCAGATTGCTTAGTAAATGGTTTTCAAAATTTGCGATCGCGCTAAATCACCTAAACGCCTACTCATTCTGCTATCCTGCAAATTCTTTGGCTGATCGCATAGGACATCTGGATGTCACCCATAACCTATTTCAATTACTAAGCTAAATTCTTATAGCTTCAACTTATTAGCTAGGCATGAATATTATATTAAAAGTCTAAAATCAAGTTACTGTCACGCACTATCAGATAAACTAATAAGCGAAAGTTGCGAAAATTGTTATGACGATTGTTTCTGAGAATCCAAAAGATATCCAAAATGGCATCCAAAATGGCATCCAAAATGGCTCTCAAGCCGCTACAGCCGAACCCATTATCGATGGCAGCGAAAATCTTGGTGTAATTATCAGACGCAAAACCCGCCCCGTGCAAGTGGGCAATATCACCGTCGGCGGCGGTGCGCCTGTCACAGTGCAGTCGATGATTAATGAAGACACCCTCGATATTGACGGCTCCGTTGCAGGAATTCGCCGCTTGCATGAAATTGGCTGCGAAATTGTGCGCGTTACTGTGCCTAGCATGGCTCACGCCGCCGCCCTCTTAGAAATCCGCCAAAAGCTCAAACGTACTTATCTTGATGTGCCTCTGGTTGCCGATGTCCACCACAATGGCATGAAAATTGCCCTCGAAGTCGCCAAGCATATTCACAAAGTCCGCATTAATCCAGGTCTATATGTATTCGAGAAGCCTAAAGCAAATCGTACCGAATACACCCAATCAGAATTTGATGAAATCGGCGAAAAAGTCCGTGATACTCTCAAGCCGCTAGTTTTGTCCCTCAAAGAACAGGACAAAGCGATGCGAATCGGGGTCAATCATGGCTCACTTGCCGAGCGGATGCTTTTTACCTACGGTGATACGCCTCAGGGCATGGTCGAATCTGCGGTCGAGTTTATTCGGATCTGTGAAGATCTTGACTTTAGAAATATCGTCATTTCCATGAAGGCTTCCCGCGTCCCTGTGATGATTGCCGCCTATCAACTGATGGCTAAGCGCATGGATCAACTGGGTATGGATTATCCATTACATTTGGGTGTAACTGAAGCAGGTGACGGCGAGTACGGACGCATCAAATCCACCGCAGGCATTGCTACATTGCTAGCCCAAGGTATTGGCGACACAATCCGCGTCTCACTCACCGAAGCTCCCGAAAAAGAAATCCCTGTCTGCTATAGCATTTTGCAGTCCCTTGGACTCCGCAAAACCATGGTGGAGTACGTCGCTTGCCCTTCCTGCGGTCGCACCCTATTCAACCTCGAAGATGTTCTCCATAAAGTTCGTGAGGCAACTAGTCACTTAGTTGGCTTAGATATTGCGGTAATGGGTTGCATCGTCAATGGACCTGGGGAAATGGCAGATGCTGACTATGGCTATGTCGGTAAAACTCCAGGCATCATCTCGCTGTATCGCGGCAAGGAAGAAATCAAGCGCGTACCTGAAGCCGAAGGTGTGGAGCAGTTAATTGCTCTAATCAAAGCAGACGATCGCTGGGTCGAGCCTTAAAAAAGCTGAGCGAGATTTTGTTTAAAGCGCTCAAATCCGTATATTTCAATCACTTTTTGCCTGAGTATCTCTGGCTGATAGAGGATCGGTAATGGATAGTTGCCTTGTAAAATCTGCACAATAGTTTTGCTGAGTTCTGGAATATTATCAGGATCGATTAAGACCCCTAGCTCACCATTGCATAGAGCGTCGATCGCGCCATCTTGATTGCCGCCGATATTTGGCTTACCACAGGCTAATGCTTCTAAGTAGACGATACCAAAGCCTTCTCCCTTGCTAGGCATGGCGAATACATCGCAGAGATTATAATGATCCGCAAGCTCCTGATCTGACACAAAGCCAGCCAAAGTCACACAATCCCGCACGTTAGCTGCATCAATCAGTGCTTCAACCCGATCGCAATCTGGTCCTTTACCGACAAGCAAATAATGAATGTTCGGAATCTCATCACGAATCGCGGATAAAGCTTGAATAATTTGGTCATAACCTTTGTAGCGATCGCTGCTAGCTAATCTGGCTACGGTGAGAATAATTGGCTGATCCGCCTTAAACCGATAACGATCTAACAAATATTGTGGTTTAGGTTGGATCACAAATTGACTAGCATCAAAGGTGTTTGGTAACAAAGTAATGAGATCAGGTGAAATATTCTGCTCTTTGACAATGCGATCGCGCGTATACCCACTTACGGAAACGATCTTTTGCGCTCCCTTCAGCCCCTCTACTTTCGCTGCATCCTGAATATCCCAAGCATCAATACCATGCACAATTACCCAATAAGGAATTTTCAATAAGCTAAAGATGCGTAAAGCAAGTGGGGAAAAATTAATATGTCCACAAATAATTAAGTCAGGGCGTTGCTGTAAAGCTGCCCAAAAAACTTGCAGCGCAAACATCGGTGTATGTAAAAAAGAAGCCTTCCATTTTCCTGCAAACTGAAACTTTGTGAGTGGATCAAACTTTAGGTCATCTGTTGCCTTCGCATCATTTTTGAGGAATATATTGCGATCGCAATTTGGCAAAACTTGCTCTAAAGCTTGAATCAAAAAAGCTGAATAAACCTGAATACCTCCTTTAAACTCAAAGATATCAGGTAGCCAAACATGAATTTTAAGGTTTTTAGACATATCTATCCAATCTATCCAATTTTTTCTTTGATGACCATTGCTAGTTTCTGTCGATAGAGTTCCCATGTTAACTGTTCGGCTTTTTGACGTGCGGCTCTTCCCATATCTGCGAGTTCTTGTGGATGACTGTAGCACCATTCGATTTTTTCTTGAAGAGCAGCAACATCTCGAATTGGGATAATAAAGCCATCAACTCCATCGGTGATAATATCTTCTCCTGCGGTATTAGGTGTTGTAATCACGGGGATTCCGCAAGCCATGGCTTCTAGAAGTACTAGTCCAAAACCTTCAACTAGAGAGGGAAATATGAATACATTAGCGCTACTGTAGTATTCGTTTAATATGCTATGCGGAACTGAACCAGTTAAGCGAACGTAGTTACTATATTTTTGTAGCCAATGCTCAGGCAACAGGTTAATTCCCACTAGCAATAATTCTGAGTTCGGTAGATTGAGATTTTGCCATGCTTGCATGAGGTAATGCACACCTTTTCTTGCACCTACTTGTCCTGCAAACATGACCCGAAATACTTGATCTTTTTTGGGATGGGGCTGAAAATATTCAATTGGAGCGCCATAGGGAATAACGGAGATCTTAGAGCTAGGTATGCCGATATCAAGTAGCGATCGCAGTGTAAATGACGAAGCAACAAAGATGTGATCGGCTAGTTGCACTTCACGATTTTTTCGCTCAATTTTCCATTCAGGTTCCTCAATGGCTAGCATAGTTGCAGCTAGTTCAGGAAATAGATCTGCTTCTTCGGTCTGGATTTGGCGACTAGTAAGATGAAATGCGATCGGTAGATCGTAAAAGCAGTAAATACCCTGTTCTTTGGCGGCAGTGAACGTATCCGATGCACCATCTTCGTAGGCGTAAATTGCATCAATATTTTTTAAATGATGCTTGGCAACATGGCGATCAAATGCGGCGACCATCCAATCAACTAAAGTGCGATCGGTTATGCCTAGTTTCTTACTTAACTTTGTCTTAACTAAAAATATTCGCAATATTTCTTGCCAAGGATAGTCATATATTTTGCTGCCTTCAGGCGCGATCCAAGTTCTGCGACTAAGTTCTTTTTCGATTGTAGAAGTTAGTTTTGGCGATAACCTTTTAAGCAATTGTCCTATTTGATTGTCGAATCGATCAGGATCATGCACAAATGTAGTTGCGATCGCATTTAGCATTCCTAGCTCTGAGATACTTAAAGCCGCATTGCGTGCAAATGGGTTACTAGTGGGATGAATTAGGTTTATTTTAGTCACTTACTTATCAAAATTATTAGGTATCTGCTTATCTAGTTGTTTGGTGGATTTGTGAAAGTATTTTGTTGCTCTTCTTGCCTTTCAAGTGCGGGTAGCAAGTATATAAATCCACTAAAAAACCAGAAGTAAACTAGCATTGTCGGATTAGTAACTAGCTGTCCAGTCAAATTAATAGTTTGGAATAAAAATGCGCCTAATGCTAATTCTTTATAAAAAGGATTTTTGAGCTTGCGAAATACTGAATATAGTAATAGTAAAAGTAAGATTCTTAGGCTATACCAAAGGATAAATCCTATTACACCTAATTCAATGACTACCCGTCCAGTTTCAACTTCACTTGGTGGTAGCTCTTCACCGCTAGGTAGATCTAATATTCTTCTAAGGCTATTAGCACTTGGTTGAGTTGCTCCTGTTCCATAGCCGTCAAAACGATCTCCTGCATAGTCAAATACTTGAGTAAAAGAGCCAAATATACGATCTTCAACTGAGTCACTATTCGTAGCACGATAGTTAAATGCATCAAGTGCTGGTTGAAAATATACTACAGCTACTATCGTTACTAGAAATATTGGAACAAACATACGCACCATAAGTTTTAAAGCAGATCTGTAACTGTTAAATAACAAGCAGATAAAATAGCCGCCGAGAAATAAAACTTCATAAATAATAATGAAACGCGCACCACTCATAAATGAATTAATAATAACTAGTGTCAACTCAAAAATATAAACTAGTTGCCATTTGGGGTTAGTATCTTGAGAGATGAAGATAATTAGTAAAGTGAAACAAACTGACAAGTAAGTTGTCAATCCTACCAAATATGAAAAAGTCCCTGTAATACGAACAAAACTACCAATCGTAGCAACCCCTACCTCTTCACCAGCAATATAAGTATTCAAGGGACTATCTGGCGGACTAAAGTATTG
>CASBRC010000438.1 GCA_949128015.1 Synechococcales cyanobacterium PMM_0003 | reverse complement strand
TTGTTCATGAGCATCTTCATAACTACCAATAAAAACTGGTGCGCCATAACGTTCCACTAATCGCGAAGCAACAATGCCAATTACGCCATGATGCCAACCTTTCTTACTCCCCTCTCCTGCGGGAGAGGGGCTGGGGGTGAGGGCTTCTTGCACTTCGCGATCAACTATCACCAAAACTCGTTCTTGCCTAATATCAAAACCTTCCGACTTTCTTTTAGTCATATAGGCGATCGCCTCTTGTTCGATCTCTTTGCAAAGATCTTGACGCTTGCGATTAGTTGCTTCGCATTCTTGCGCCAATGCGATCGCCTCTCCCATTTCTTCGCAAGTTAACAGATCGATAATTACTTGAGGATTACCAATCCGCCCGATCGCATTAATTCTTGGACCCAAACCAAAGCCGATCGCTTCAGGCTTCATTCCCGTTTGTTTATCTTTAGCAATTCCCGTTTCGTTAATCAGCGCAATAATCCCAATTACCTTCGATTGTGAAAGTAAGCGCAAACCTTTTTTAACAAGGCGGCGATTGATACCAGTTAAAGATGCAAGATCGGCGATCGTTCCTAAAGTAAATAATTCTAATAATGGGTTTTCTAGTTCGGCACGTTTGCCAAAGCGATCGCTTAATTCCAACGCCAAGACATAGGCAACACCGACACCAGCGATCGCAGCGTAGGGCGAATGCGGATCGACTTTATATTTGGGATTTAAAATCGCCGTTGCAGGTGGAATTTTGCTAAGGTCTTCGGGAACTTCGTGGTGATCGGTAATAATTACAGAAATATTTAAGGACTCAGCAAGGGCGATCGCATCATAGGCGGCGATGCCATTGTCCACAGTGATGATTAATTTCACATTGCGATCGCAACAATCCTGCACAATACGCTGATTAATCCCATAGCCCTCCGTCATCCGACTAGGAATTTCGTATTCGACAATCGCCCCCAATAATCGCAAAGTGCGAATTAACAAAGCCGTGCTAGTCATGCCATCAACATCATAGTCACCACAGATCGTAATGCGATCGCTATTTTTTATGGCTTGCTCAATGCGATCGATACTCGCGATTAAATCAGGAAATTCTTTCTTAGGATCGGGTAAATCTTCCAACTCAGGATCGAGAAAAACTTTAGCAGCTTCAGGGGTGTTAAGCCCGCGATTTAGTAAAACCTGCGCGATTATGGGCGAAAGCCCTGTAGCATTAGCAATTTCAGATGACAAATCTGGTTGTGGTGAAAAAATCTGCCAGCGTTGTTTAGGTAAATGCATGAGAACAATAATATAATTATTAAGAATGTATTAAAAATCCGTTACGAGTCCGAAAGGCAATGAGGACTATTCCCACATTACCCGAATCAACCCTGCAACTCTTACTATTTATTGACGATCGCCCCAAGGCAAAAGATTTAGTCAAAGAAGTAGAGGAATTTTTGCAGCGAGAAAGTGATTGTCGATCGGAACTACAAATAATTAATGTCGCTAATCAGCCACAGCTTGCCGAGCTATTTAAGGTGGTAATGTCGCCTACCTTACTCAAATTATCACCTTTACCACGACAAACGATCGCAGGAAAAAACATAATCAGACAACTGGAAAACTGCTTGGATACATGGAAACAGCAGGTACTAGACAAAACAACTAACCATCCGCCCGAACTTGCTCAAAATATTGATTACATGAGTGAAATCGCCCGACTTGCCGATGATGTGTTTCAGTTATCGCAGGAAAAAGCCGAAATTGAAGAACAAATTCGTTTCAAAGATCGCGTACTCGGAATGCTCGCCCATGATTTACGAAGTCCTTTAACAGCCATTTTATTGGCGATCGACACCATCGAAAAGAGTGGTGACAAAATTGAGCCACAAATGGTTTCGCGTCTACTTATGCACGCTCGCAACAAGGCTCGCAATGCTGACAGTATGATTACTGACATCCTCGAAGCAGGAAGGGGAGCTAATGCCCAATTCCGTACCCAACGTCAAAAGATCCAGCTCGATCAGCTTTGTCATAGTGTCGTCAGCGATTTTTACTTTCACAAATGTCTGGAGGGGAAAATGCAAAAACTGGTTAAGGATATTCCCACAGATTTGCCCCCTGTATACGTCGATCAAGAAAAAATCCGTCAAGTTTTAATTAACCTTTTGGGCAATGCTACCAAATACACCCCCGAAGGCGGCAAAATTGAGCTAACCGTAATGCATCGCACCGCTCAAAAAATCGAAGTGAGCATCTCCGATAACGGTCTGGGGATACCTGCGGATATGCGCGATCGCGTATTTGAGGAGCGTTACCGTCTCGAACGTGATGGTGAGGCTGATGGTTATGGTATCGGTCTATCGCTCTGTCGCCGTATTATTGCCGCCCATTATGGTCATATCTGGGTCGATGATGCGATCGGTAAAAAAGGAAGTTGTTTCCGCTTTACCTTGCCAGTTTATTAATCAAAAAAAACCAGTTTTGGTTATTGCAGCGCCGTAGGCGCTGCAATAACCAAAACTGGTTTTTTTTGAGTTTTACCAATTTACATTTGCAGATGCAGTAATTGCGATCGGGTGCAACCATCTAAATATCACAATTGTAATCGCCACGCCAATATAAGCAGGACGTACAAATTCTTTTAAAACTAACTGCTGACGACCTTGCGCGATCGCAAAAAATGGCAGCACTGAAGTACGTTCTTTGACAGCTAGAAAAGCATCACCGTAACGCTTAAATAAACGCTGATCTCCATGCCAAACCGCAAAAAGATGGTAGACAACCAACGCGATCGCAGTTGTCAAAGTAAAAGACGTTCCTATCCACAGAGCATGAGCAATCCCCCATAGACATTGACCCACCATTTGGGGATGGCGACAGATCCGAATAATACCCGTTTCAAATAAATGAACTTCTGGTTTTTTGATTGCGGCGACTTCAGTTAAGTTAAACGTCGCGGGATAAAGAAAAATAAATGAAATTGCTGACAAAATTAATACAAACTCACTTACTCCTGAAACCCCTTGCACGTTCCACAACTGCACACCGTCATAACGATGATTAAAGAAATAAATCAGCAGTACCACCGCCAGAGGAATGCTAACTAAAGCAAAAATCACCCGATATAATCTTGCTCCGATCTTTTCTTCTGCCCACATCCGTAATTCTGCTAACCCGCTATGGGCGATCGCAAAAGTCAAAATTAAGCCCAACATTACAAAATGAGTGAGATAGGTCGAAAAGAAAGCAATAAGAGAGGTCATGTTGATATCAATAAGGCTATAAAGACTGGCTTCACGCTAGTCTTTATAGTTTAGCCATACTTGAGTTTAAAGCGCAAAATTACCAGATTTAACAAAAGGGTCACCATATTGGCGATATATATCGGTGCAGCATTGACCAGTAATCCATAAATTAACCAAAGACTGATCCCCGCAATAAAAGTGATTAACATCGGTAGAGAAATATCTTTAGTCGATCGCGATCGCCAAACTTGGATTACCTGCGGTAAGAAGGCAAGAGTTGTGCAAGATGCAGCCATAAATCCAAGAATATTGGTAAAGTCCATAATTCCCCATCAATAAGCTATTGAACAACATGAAACAACGCATCATCGGCATCACGGGAGGCATAGCCACAGGAAAAACCATGGTTTCTGACTATTTACACCATACCTATGGATTGCCAATACTTGATGCCGATCTCTATGCCCGTGAAGCTTTAACAAGCGATCGCCTTCTCAAAGTTAAAGATCGTTACGGCAAAATCATCCTTGATGAGCAAGGCAACCTTGATCGCCGTAAGCTGGGTGCGATCGTATTTGAGAGTGACTGCGATCGCAAATGGCTCGAAACATTAATTCATCCCTATGTCCAAGAATGCTTAGTTTCTGAAGCAACACGTCTAGCTCCATCAACCGTAGTCATGGTGATCCCCTTACTTTTTGAGGCAAAGATGGAGAATTTAGTCACAGAAGTTTGGGCGATCGCTTGCGATTCGCAACAACAGATGCAAAGACTAATTAACCGCAACCATCTGTCTAAAAATGAAGCCATACAGAGAATTTCTAGTCAAATGTCCCAATCCGAAAAAATTGAAATCGCCGATGTTGTAATTATCAACTCTGACAATACCGAAGAGCTATTTTTTCAAGTTGATAAGGCTCTACTTAACTGCACAACAAACGCATAATCACAGATTTAACTGACTTAAGGATTACACAGATATAAAAATCAGGGAGTAAGTTACGACGCAAAGCGTTACAAATTATTCTCTGGTTTTTATATCTGTCCTAATACATTTAGCGATCGCGATACTGCCAAAAATCAGTGTAATCAAATAATCTGTTTAATCCGTGATTCTGAATTTTTGTGGCATATTAAGGGTTTTCTGGCGTTGGCGCAGGCAAACTCAGAGGAATTGGCTGGGCATCAGGCACAGCATTAGGAGCAGGTACAATCTGTGCTGGTGGCGGAGCAGTAACCGCAGACCCAGTAAACCAACCACCACTAAGTGTAACCGTCAAGCCCAAAAAGGCGGCTGTCAAAAACCAAGTTATTCGATTTAGAGCCGTCTCTGCACTCTTAGTGCTGGAGAATAACTGAGCTTGACCACTAAAGCCTCCCAAACCATCACTTTTAGGGCTATGTAATAAAATTAAGATCACTAGGCAAATGGCAACAACAGACCAAACTATTTTTAAAGTTTCGTACATTTTAGATATTTTTCTTTATATGGTTTTCTATAAACAGCTTAACGCATCAACAATTAGACAGCAATTCTCATTATAAAATCGGTTGTTTAAAATTCAGCCGTAAGCTAAATTTTAAACAACCAATTTTGGTTTTTGCAGCGCCGTAGGCGCTGCGAAAACCAAAATTGGTTTTCATGATGAGAATTCACTTAGAAATATATAGATGTGTTGCAAAGCAACACATCTATATATTTCTAAGTGAATTCTCATCATAAAAACCAATTTTGGTTTTCGCAGCGCCGTAGGCGCTGCAAAAACCGAAATTGGTTGTTTAAAATTTA
>CASBRC010000437.1 GCA_949128015.1 Synechococcales cyanobacterium PMM_0003 | reverse complement strand
GCATTATTGCCAACTAGTCGTGCAGACATATTTTTGAGAGGAATGTAAACGCGATCGTCTTGATCGAAACCACCCGATGCACCTTTTACTTCCATAATCCCGATCACTTGGTACTGTTCGCCTTGGATGCGAATCCTTTGCCCGATTGCAGGGCTACTCCCAAATAAATCAGCACGCACCTTTGAGCCAAGCACCACCACCGATTTAGCATTATCTATATCTTCCTGCTCCAAATATCTTCCTTCTGCGGGAAAAGTATTCCTGATCGCTGAATAATTAACATCAGTACCGATTATGGTTGTGGAAGTATTTTGATTTCCATAGGAAACCTGACGACTGCGCTGCAAATAAGCAGAAACGAACTTCACCGCAGGGGCTTTTGCCACGGCTTGAGCATCTTGTAATGTCAAGGTAGAAGCAGAGCCGCCGCCCCGACTAATACCACCAGTTCGGGCTGAACCAGATAGGACATTAATTGAATTTGTGCCAAGAGCCTGTAGTTGGTTTTCTGTAGCCTTCTGGATACCTTGCCCGACTGACGTAATCGCAATCACAGCCGCAATCCCAATGATTACGCCTAGCATGGTAAGTGCAGTTCTCAGTCGGTTATTCCATAAAGATTCTGCCGCCATCGTCAGGATTTCGGAGAAGGGAACTTTAGTGACTTGGATGCGTGGTTGGGAAATTGATTTTGAACGAGACTTGGAAGTTTGCATAGATTTACCTAACCACGACTGCGTTGCGGTGAAGGCGATAGTCCGGGAATACCACTAGGATTGGTTCTCGGACGTGAGCCTTCAGGAAACGAGACAAAGATTTTCTCATTTCCAGTCAAGCCCGATTTAACTTCCGTTTTATCATCAACTGTTACACCTGTTTCAATAGGTCTAAATACAGGCGTTTCACTTTGATCGGTCTTGACATATACGCCTGTACTGCCCTGTTGACGCACGATCGCAACCGTTGGGACAACTAGCACATCTTTTAGCTGTCCAGCTTTAAACTCCAAACTAGCATTCATACCCGCTCGCAACATCTGCTTATCTTGAGAAGTAATTTCTGCTTTCACTTCAAAACTAGTGACATTTTGCGTGACGATCGCTTGAGGTGAAATCGATACTACCCGACCGCTAAATTTCTGATTAGGATAGGCATCGACTTGGAGCGTTACCTCTTGCCCGATCGCAATTTGAGCAATATTCGTTTCGGCAACGTTCGCCACGACTTGATTATTGCTAGCTAGAGCCAAGATCGAAGAAGCAGTTGCCGAACTAACGGAACTACTGGAAGTCGTTGGCGTGACAAATGCGCCTGGATCGGCATATTTTCGTAAGACTACGCCAGCGAAGGGAGCGCGAATAATTGTATCTTCTAACTGAGATTGGACGCTTTGCAAAGAGCCTACTGCGGATACTACTTGAGCTTCGGCGCGATCTATTTCCTCAGGACGTGATCCTGCTTGCTGTAATGATAGGGCTGCTTGCACTTGATTTACTCTGGCGCGATTGGCTTCCGTCGTGGTTCTGGCATTATCTAGATCACGCGATGCGATCGCACCTTCCTTATAAAGTTGTTGGTTTTGGCGATAGATAATTTCTGATTGTTCGAGGGTTGCTTGAGCATTATTTAAATTTGCTTGAGCTTGAGCAATATCTTGAGAACGATTACCTGCTTTTAGAAGATCGAGACTGGCTTGAGCAGAGGCAAGTTGCCCATCGGCTTGGGTGATTTGACCTAACGTGTTTGATTCATCCATATAGGCAAGAATCTGTCCTTCTTTAACGGATTGTCCTTCTTTGACGAGAAGGCTCTTGAGTCTGCCAGAGCTTTTGGGGCTAACATTAATCGACTTTTCGGGCTGAATTGTCCCATTAGCAGTGACAACGATCGCTAGATTGGTGCGCTTAATCGTAATTGTGCGATCGCGTTTGCGGGTTCCTTGATTATTAGCAGGAGCAGTCAGTTGTGTATAGGCATAATAGCCACCGCCACCAACAGCGAGCAATATCAGCAGTATGGCAATGCGCCATCGCCAAGTACCCATGAACTTTTTTTTGTGGCTAGGTTCGGGGAAATCAGATAGCTCATCGGATCGGTCGATTTCCTTAGGTTCTAGCTGTTTCTCTGATTGCATGAGAGTTTCGTTAATGGTTTAGTGGGTTTAGACTCTTATAGCCGATCAAACGTTCACTTTTTCTTAAATTGAGTGAAATGTTACGTGGAAGCTCCTAAAAACCTCACCCCTAGCCCCTCTCCTTGCAAAGGAGAGGGGAACAAGAAAAACTCTGGCTCCCCTTCTCCTTGCAAGGAGAAGGGGTTGGGGGATGTGGTGCATTAGGTGACATTAGATCGGTTGATGGCAGGTGATGCAATGGAATGCGCCGCCACCTAGGAGGATATGTTTTGCGGAAAGCCCGATCGCCTGACGAGTGGGAAAATGCTTGGCAATTTCTTGGACTGCGAGATCGTCATTGGCTGAGCCATAGGTGGGGATAATCACGCTGTCGTTGGCGATATAGAAGTTAAGGTAACTGGCAGGCATAATTTCGCCTTGGTCATCGAGAACGAGATGGGGAGATGGAATCTTAATGACATTCAATTTGCGCCCCTTGGCATCGGTCATGGATTCTAATTGGGCGGCGATATGATTGAGAACTTGATAATTGGGATCGTCCTCGGCGGTTGGCTGCATACACATGACTGTATGAGGGGCAATAAAACGAGCGATCGTGTCAATATGTCCGTCGGTGTGGTCATTGAGCAATCCTTCTTCGATCCAAAGGATCTTTTCTACTCCTAGAGTATTTTTTAATCCAGTTTCGATCGCATTTTGATCCATTTTTGGATTGCGATTGGGATTGAGTAGACATTGCTTGGTGGTGAGACAGGTTCCTTCGCCATCAACTTCGATTGCACCGCCTTCGAGTACCCAGTCAAATTCAAATCTAGGTATATCGAGAGTTTTTAGGATATTATCGGCTACGCAATCGTCATGTTCGAGCAGATATTTGCCGCCCCAGCCGTTCCATTGGAAATGCAAAGCGCCTAATTTTCCATCGGCATTTTTGACATAGATTGGTGTCATATCGCGCATCCAGATATCGCCAAAGGGAATCTGATGAAAGCGCACGGGTAGGTCGCCTAGTAGTTCTTTGGCTAGTACGGCGGTTTCTGGTAGGACTAATATTTCTAGTTGTTCTGATTTTGCGATCGCATTTGCTAAGGCGACAAATTCAGCTTGAACGCGATCGAGATCTTCTAACCACAGGGCTGGGTGACTAGGGAAGGCTAGCCAACAGGCGCTGTGGGGTTGCCATTCGGCTGGCTGTGCGTAGCCCAAGGTTGTGGGTTGATCCATGACGTTTGCGGTGTTGTTAATAATCCATTGCAAATCCTACCCTGATTTTTTGCGATCGCGCTATCTAAAAATAACCTCAGTTTACGATAAGCCCTGCAATAAGTTGTGGGCTGAAAGCTAAAACCCGTTGAGACGGGTTGAAGGAAATTTTTGAGGAGTTTTTTAGTCAGTTTTAACTGACTTGAGCTTTTAGCCAAGAACTTGAGTTGCGGGTTAGCGGGTTTGACTGAGAAAATTTAGAAAACAGGACGTAAAAGTATTATCCTAAAAATAGTGGGTGTAGTTGCTTGATTTTGATTTTGTTTTTTGCCTTGAAGATTTCCACATAGTTCAGGTTAGTAACCTAATAAATAACAATGAGTACAGTTAATACAGAAATTCGTTTGCTTCTAAATCTATGGGACTTGGGAAATGGTCAAGGGCTAGTCAAGAAGAGTGAGCTTTTGCGTCCTTATAAGGGTAAGGATAAGAAGGCGGTTTATGAGACGAGTTTGCAGGAGCTTGCTGATGGTGGTGCGATCGCAAGGACGGATGACAAGAAGGTGGTGAGGATGTCGCTGACGGATGCGGGTTTGCAAAAGTTGGCGGTGGGTTTGTCGGGTGAGTTTGGTTTTGAGGGTCAGTTGGTGGGTAGCCGTTTGGCTAATTCTGCCTTGAAGTGGTTTCGCCAAAATCAAGGTCAAG
>CASBRC010000436.1 GCA_949128015.1 Synechococcales cyanobacterium PMM_0003 | reverse complement strand
GAATTGGGGGCTAGGGGGCGGATTGGCATTGACTTGGCTAGGTTTGAGACTTGTGTGTACACGGTAGTGCAAAGGGGAGGGAACAAGATTTCTGGTCTTCCCCCTTTCCAAGGGGGAATTAAAGAGGGTAAGTCCGATATGCGCGTTTTACAGGGTATTTTCTTTCTTGGAAATATCCTTAGTTCTTAAAGAAAGGGACGCGAAGCGTCCCTTTCTTTAAGAACTAAGTTGAAATACAAAGCTAACTTTGTCCCCTTTGCCGAGCGAAATGCGATCGCCAGCCCTCAGCTTGTGCCGATTCCCCGCAGGTAGAGGTAGATTATTGACATAAGTACCGTTAGAGCTACCCGTATCCTCAAAATAGAAAGAACCACCCTCAGCCCGAATATCTGCATGAATGCGCGAAACAATATCTGAATCTGGGAACCCAGACACATCAATATCAGGAGGAATCACCGTGTTTGGTTTACCAATATGCACGACTGGTAAATGGGCAGGTATTTCGATATTGAGATTAGTTTGGACATGCAATAAAGAAGCAGCAAATTGCTGTAACTGAGTTTTGATACTCATTGGTACGGGTGTCTTGATCGGCTCCTGCACAGATGGCTCCACAGATTCAGTCACAGGTGGATTATTTGCCTCTGCTGCAAGCAAATTTTCGATATCGGTGAACTTAGGAGTAGTTACTTCAGCGAAGGGATTTGCAGCTAAATTTTCAGCAGAATCACCTTCGGTTGGCTCATCAGGCAAAATGTTTGACATAGCGATGGGAATAGGTTGTACAGGAAAAATTTCAGTGGATGGATCGATAGACAACTCGATCTCATTTTCAGAATTAGTATTAGCACCAGTATTAGCACCAGTATTTGAAAGCGAGTTGACCGCAGTTGATCCACTCAGATTAAAACCACAATGCCCACAAAATTTAGCATCTGATAACACCGTTGCATGGCAATTAGGACATTGAATATTTTTGACAATCGGTAATGGCGTAAAGCAGGCTTCGCAGTTTACGGCTCCGTCAGGGTTGGCATGAGCGCAATTAGGACAGGTAATCATAAGAGCAACTTAATGTTCAGTTAGTAAATTCTTGATAGCGGTGCTTTGCAACTTTTAAAGATTTGTAGAAGGATCTGTAGAAGGATTTGTAGGTGGTTGCAATACAGTTTTAGAAGCGATACGTGTTTTTTTGCGATCGGCTTCGCTTAAAGTCGTACCTGTTTGCAGACGAGTTGCATTATTTTGCAAGATCGTCGAGGCATTTTCGTCTCCCATTTGCAAAGCGGTTTTAGCAGCCGATTGTAACATTGTCGCCGCCCCAGCGCGATCGCCCTGTTGCAATTTTTGTTCGGCAAGTTGCGTTTGACGATATTTGGCTAAAGCTAACAAATGATTTTGCACCTGCGGATTGACCTGTGGTACAAAGTCTTGGACTAGCTCAGCCGTAACAGGCGCTGGTGATGACAGCGAATTAATCTGTGCTAGAGAGGGAATATCGTAACGGACTTGGACTGTCAAAATCGGAATTTCTGAGCTAGTAGGATATTCGGCAATATAACTAGCAGGGCTGATATAAAGATTAAATAGCACTACTCTTTCTACGTCTGTCATCAAATCACCAAGCCGCACAATAATCGCATCACCCTCAGTTTGATAGGCTAACTCGATCGTGTCAGGCGCAACTTGGGCGATCGGCTTTAACTCAGCTAGCCTGACATGGGGGGCAAGTTGCAAGATCAAATGGGCATTGGTTAGCCCGATCGCTTGGACACGTTTTAATAATTTCTGAAATTCTTCACCTGCTGCTTCAGGAGAAGCAATATATGCCATCGCACCGCCGCCAGCATCAGCAATGCGTTCCAGTACATCCTGATTCCAACTATCACCAAAACCGAGGCTGTGCAGGGTCATGTTGTATTCAGTAGCTAAACGCGAAAACTGAAAGCAACGCTCATTATCACCATGCTCATTTTCACCATCGGTCAGCACAAAAATTTGGCTCACTGTGCCATCTTTGCCCTTACTAGTCTCCTGTAAGCCCAGCTTAATGCCATCATCAATACAAGTACCACCTGAGGCTTTGAGTGATTGAATCTTGGCTTTGATCGACTCAATACGGTCAACGGGTTGATTTTCGACGACTACATGGGCTTTGTGGTCAAAGCCAACTACGCTAATTCGATCCTGCGGATACATGCAGTCAACTAAATCGCGAGCAGCCCGTTTGACTGTATCAAGGGGTTGTCCTCCCATTGAGCCGCTGTGATCTAAGACAAGGCACAAATTGAGCGGTGCATTATTGCCATCAAAAGCAGCATTAGCTGATATTGCGATCGCTAATTGACGTTGACTACTACTTTGGGTGCGATCGAGACTGCGATCGCTTAATTTACAGGTCAAATTTACGCTCATTTAAATCTCTACGCCTAATATTTGACAGGACTTTTCTAAGATTTCATCAGGGTCAAAGGGTTTAGTCATATAAATATCTGCTCCCACATCTTTGCCCCGACTGCGATCAAATTCTTGCCCCTTAGCGGTCAGCATAATGATGTATACGTCATTCAAGCTACTATCAGCTTTGACTTTTTCGCAGACATCGTAGCCATTCATCTTTGGCATCATTACGTCTAAGAAGACTAAATTGGGCTTTTCACGCTGAATCGTCTCCAGAGCTTCTAAACCGTTAGTGGCAGTTATTATCTGTACGTCTTGATCTTCTAGCTCTTCTAAGGTCTGCTCTAGCAGTAAACGTATATGCGGCTCATCATCAACAATTAATAGCTTTTTGCTCATCTTTAAGCCTTTGCGATGTATCTAATAATTTAATGTATCACTTCTTGACAGTGCAAAGCGCTCAAAAATTTACAGTGCAAAGCGCTCAAAAATAATCTGGTATAACATTGCTTTGCAACACTTTTTCTAATCCTCATAAATCACCTCAAAAATTTCTACTAGATTCTTTTTCCCTTTGATAGGTAAAGTCCCAAACTCTCGAAATTTAAAATTAGATTGCGTGGCTTCATAAACACTGCGCGTGACTAAAATCTGCCCGCCCTTTGCCAATCCCTGTAAGCGAGATGCAATATTCATCTCATCACCGATCGCAGTGTAGTCCATATGTTGCGGCGAGCCGATATTGCCGACAATCACATCTCCAGAACTAATCCCAATCCCTGTAATAAAATTCTCGCGAATCCAGTCAATCTGCAAATTTTTGATCCGCTTTTGCATATTAATTGCCGATGCGATCGCCCAATACTCACGATCTGCGATCGCAGAAGGTGCGCCAAACATCGCCACAATCATATCGCCGACAAACTTGTTCACCGTGCCCTGATGATTGAAAATCACATCTACCATCTGCGTAAAATATTCATTTAAATAAGCAACAAGCTGCTCTGGCTCTAGCTCTTCGCACTTAGTCGTAAAATTCCGAATATCGGAAAACAACATCGCAATTTTGCGTTTACTGGTAGTTAGTGATACTTCTTCTTTCTCATTAATGACTGCCTGAGCCACCTGTGGTGATAGATAACGTTCTAAATTATTTTTGATTCTCTGCTCTCGCAATTTATTCTCATGGAGAATTGCATTCTCAATTGCTCCAGAAGCTTGAGTAACAATGGATGTAAACAGCTTAAGATCCTGAGATGTATAGCTTATAGGCTCAGCATTACTGATATTGATCACGCCAATAGTTCTATCTTTAGTCAAAATCGGCGCACAGATTATTGCATAGCATTCATTCTCATTGATGATATAGCGAGGATCTTTAGTCGCATCATTAATTAACTCAGGTTTACCTGTAGTGAATACATGACCAGCAATTCCTTTATTAGCAGGAACTTGTAAACTACTAACCTGCTCAGCAGTGCCTCCAGCCGATACGATTTCTAAGCAATCAGTTTCTAGACTGTATAACATCACCGATGCACTAGTACAGGTGATTAAGCGACTAGCCTCTTCAATTACAAGAGATCCAATTTCCTTGACATCTAAACAGGTTGACATTTTACTAGCGATCGTATAGAGAAGGTTAATCTCACGATATTTATCCAAAGCATCAGCCGCCAACATTTTCTGCTCAAATTCTCGTTTGGCTAAGTAGCTCAAAAAATTAGCAACTTGCTCAACTTGTTCATTCCCGATTACCCACCCTAATATTTCATCACTAATTATTATCGGGACTTTAGTAAAACCTTTGCTCAAGTCTTCATTGACAATCTGATTATCACTACTTTCTAGACTGTGTTGAATGCTGGTTGTCGCATCTAAGCCTAAATCTGCAACCAAAACTTTCCCTTCTCGATCTTGAATTACAATTGGAACAGTGAGTTTAGTAACAAACCCTCTCAATAAGGATAGTATTTCTCTTTTTAGCAGTATCTTTTTGAGATTTACAGATTGCATAAGTTAAGAACTGTATAACGATATTTAGAATAGGTGAAGCTTTGAGCCATCCATTCTAAATATCATAACGACTAATAGAGTAGAAACAAACGCCATACAGCCTATTGATGGTTTAAGTGATCCAGATAATTTTTTGAAAGTGCCGCTTCGCGGCACTTTCAAAAAATTATCTGGGTTTTATGGCAGCGCCTTGCGCTGTAAGGCTTACTAGTCGTAAGTAAAATAGCTGATAAGTTAAATAGCTGAATTTCGATCAGGACGTTTTTTATTGAGCTTACCTTTGGTAGACTAAGTTTAATTCTTGAGACATATCTAAAAATAAGGAATCGGGTAAGTTCAATATGCCTTACTCAGCAGAGATCAGTCGTCGTCAACCTAGTTGTTTCCTATTCCTGATCGATCAATCTGGATCGATGGCGGATGCATTTTCTAATGACAGTGCTAGTAAAGGGACAACTAAAGGAGCAAATGCAAGTTTACATAAAACTAATGAACCGATCCAAAAAGCACAAGCTGTTGCTGATGCGGTAAATCGTTTGTTGGACTCCCTTGGGCAAAGATGTGTCAAGGGGAACGAAATTTACGATTATTTTGATGTTGGCGTAATTGGTTACAACAGTGAGGTTTCCTCAGCGCTGAATGGGTTGGCTGGAGAAAATGCGATCGCACCAATTGGTAAAATATACGAAAATCCTACTGAATTGGAAAAACGCGCTCAAAAACTACCTGATGGTATGGGTGGTTTGGTTGAAGTCTACAATGACTTTCCGATTTGGTTTAAGCCGATCGCCAGTGGTGGAACAGCTATGTGTAGTGTATTTGCAATGGCGCGAATTTTGCTGGAGGAATGGATCGACAAACATCCCAACAGCTATCCACCGACGATCATCAATATTACCGATGGTGAGTCTACGGATGGTGATCCGACCGAAGAAGCGATAAATCTCAAAAAATTGAGTACCTCTGATGGCTCGGTTCTGCTTTATAACATTCACCTTTCCGCCGAATATACCCAACCTGTGTCTTTTCCCAATACGGCGGACGTATTAAGCGACCCTTATGCGCGTCTAATGTTTGATCTATCTAGTCCTCTGCCCTATGCTGCTCAAAAAGCTGCTGAAAAAGAAGGCTATAAAGTTACATCTGATGCTAAAGCCTTTATGTTTAATGCTGATCCAGTGAAGCTAATTCAGTTTCTCGATATCGGTACACGCACCGAAAATTTACGTTAAGTAGGCAGCCATAATAAACCCCAAAGCCCAAAGAGTCGGTGACGCACGCGCAGCGTGCGTCACCGACTCTTTGGGCTTTAATAGAGGCATCGCTGTGCTGCTCTATTTTTCTAATAGTTTTGGGATGATACTAGGATAGTCGCTGTGATTGGCACAACACCAACTTCATCACTATTGAGGGCGATCGCAGCAGCATGGGACAAATCAAGATTGCGATCGCCAAAATAGGGACCGCGATCGTTAATTCTTACTATTACTGACTTCCCATTTTGTTGATTGGTAACGTTGAGATAAGTGTCAAAGGGCAAACTAGGATGAGCAGCCGTGAAATCTTGCTGTTCAAATTGCTCTCCTGATGCCGTCTGTCTACCTTGAAAATAGGGACCATACCAAGAGGCAATGCCATCAATTTGTTCATCAGTAGTGGTTAATTGATACATTTGCTTTTGGGCTTCTACTAAGGTTAACGGCTCTACCCCTGTATTAACCCGCAAGTTATTAATCCATTGAGTCAATTTTAGCGCGGGATTAATAACCTCTGATTTGGGGATTTTAAACAAGACTACGTCCTTATATCTACCAATATATTCGCCATTGATCGCTACTGGCTCTATCTGATTGGCATCAAAGTCTGGTGCATTCATTGTCATGGCAAGTTTAGTTGCCGTAATCACCGCATTAGGTAAATCTTTAACCAAAAATGCTGGATGATTATTGACCATAATCATCCATTCGTTTGCAGGTTTCGCGTGAAATTCAATGACATATCTCGGTTGATTAGATACTACTAAACTCTTATTTATCAAAACTTGATCTTGATGAGCTACCAGAGAACTATAACTAATTGTCTGATTAAAAGTTTCAGTTACAATAGTTGGTGAAGACGTGCCAGATATAAGCGAAACCAAGGGAATCGCCCATAAAGCAGATGATGAAGACATATATTTTAACGGTTAAGCAACAAAGATGTTTCTAGAAAATAGTTGGGAAATAAGTGTTATGAAATTTGCTTATTTAGTTGATTCAAAAAAGTAAATTGGTCATAAAAATAGATAAAAATAAAATATACGAAGATCAGGAGTTTTCAGATTAAAAGTGATTAAATATGACAAGCAGCTTTTAACCTACGATATTAGCGGGGATCATAAATCATCCTTGGGAGAGAGATAAAACTATTAGTATCTAATTTGACAAAAAAATTCAGTTAAGCTTTGTTGCTTATTTCTCTCTGGACGATGCTTGCTCGATTATTGGGGAATTTGCGATCGCAAATTACAAGCTATACACATTAGTCCTTTGAGTCACTTACATGTTGTTATCTAAGTTCAGATCAGCAAGCTCAATCCTAGACAATAGCCAAATTATTAAGTAAATCTTAAGTTTTGTAATGTGGCTCTCTTGGCTATAAATTTTAAGTCAAGCGATTTTGCTGATGTATGCTCAATTTTTTATCGCTAGTGTAGTGGGATGTCTCGGATAATTCCTCTATAGCGTGGATTGCTAACTAAAACTTGGCGATACCCGCTATTTTTGTTTTTTTGCAATATTTTTTACCTAAAAAGAATAAAAGCCTCGCTTTGCGAGGCTTTTATTCTTTTTAGGTTGTGTTAAAGGCAAACTCAAGAGTAGACCGCTCCGTTAGGCATCGTTGCCCCTTTAAAATTGACGCTCGTTAGTTTGACCATAATTTTTTCGCCAAAACCAACTTTTGCGCCAGTCAAATCAGCACCACTCAAGTCTGCGCCACTAAAATCAGCACCAATTAAATTAGCGCCACGCAGATCGGCGTTTTGCAAGTTAGCTTGAAATAAGTTAGCCCGAAATAAATTTGCACCTTGGAGGTTAGCGCCCTGAAAATTGACACGGTGCAAGAAAGCGTCGGTTAAGTCAGCATTACTAAGATTGGCATAGCTAAGATTGCGACCTTCCAAATATTTTTCTCGTAGATTTGCACCTCTGAAATCAGCTCCAGTTAGATCAGGCTTGGGGGCTTTTGGTGAAGCTTGAGTTGATGGTTGGGATATCGGCGGCTCTGGCTGATGATTGGTTGCTTTACTAGTTTCTTGACGGGACTGAGCAGATTGATAGGACTGATAGGATTGATACGGCTTAGATTGATACGGCTGAGATTGATATTGTGATTGAGTCTGACGATAACTTTCTGAAGAGCGTTCTGAGGCTTGTTGTTGGGCTTGATATGTGCTTTGGGCGCTTTGGTACTTGCTTTGATATTTAGTTTGGTGTTGGTGATATTGTCGATTACTTTGGTTTGAAGCTTGATGGGAACTGTGTTGAGAATGTTTAGCTTGCAAATTTGCAGCTTTTTGCTCAACCGCCTTGCGTAAGCTATCTCTAGCGTGGTTAATCTCTTTAAGTTTCTCTTGAGCTTGCAGTTGTTGCTGCACATTCTCTCTGGGAATGCGATCGGGATGCCACTGCAAAGCCAGCGCTTTATAAGCTTTATTGACCTCTTCTAAGGTCGCGTTAGATTTCAAGCCTAGAAGTTTGTAGCATTGATAGATTTCCATATTTGCCGATTCCGCAGCGACAGAGATTCTTTAGTTTAGGCTGACAATCGATTCCTAGTGTATCAAAACAGTCAAGTCAAAATTTGTTGCGTAAACTTAATCAGAAATGATTTGTGAGAGTGCGCCCCTTCGGGGCGCACTCTCACGCTCTCTTGACGTAAGCGCTAAGAAAAATAATCTAAAATTGCTTGATTAATCGTTGCTTCACCATGCATATCTAGCTGTTTACCATTTGCCAAATCTGGATGTTGGAATGCATCATTTAAAAATGACCAGTCACCTTCATAAAAGTCTTGAGGCGAAATAATTAGATGCTCGGCATAATTTTTCACGCCATCGATTAGGGTTTCGGCTTCTAAGAAACCTGCACGGGTGAGGCAAACGACAGGAGTACCCACGCGCAAAGCTTCAGCTAATGTGCCATAGCCAGGTTTGGTGATAATGCGATCGCAAATTACCATCAGATCGACAGGGCGGAGGCGATCGCAATTTGCTTTCGTAAGATTTGGTAAATCTGGCGCATCACGATCAAAGGTGACAAACTGCCAGTCAGAAAAATTAGCGAGATTTTGATAGGGAATTGACTGCAAGCTCAGTCCCCCAAAAGTTAACAGCGCCGTAGGGCGATCGCTATCTAAATTAAACTTTTCGCGTAGATATTCGGGTGAATGCTTCGGTTTCGCGCCAGTTAAACCCACATCTTGAATATTTGGGAAGCTGGACATCGCCTCGGCAAATGGTAAGCGAAATAGGCGATCGCAACGACTATAGGTTTCTGATATCCAATCAGCTAGCTCAATATACTTGCCGCCCCAATCACGATAAATAAAATCCCAACCAAAGTTTCCCGCCATCCAGCAGGGAATATTTGCAGCTTTGGCAATCTCGGCAACCATTGGCGGAATATCACCGAATATCAAATCAACTTGCTGCTTTTGTAAAAACTTGACTTCCGCCGCGATCAAATCGGCTTGATGCTCGCGAATCTGTTGCCATGCCGCAAAAGTAGCTTCGCGATCGACCTGCAAACTATCAACTTGAATCACACCTACATCAAATACACGCTGATGATATACAAAGTCACCTTCGATATATTCTTCCAATAACCAACGCGGAGCCGTCGTCGCAATAATTAATTTGATATCAGGCGATCGCTTTTGTAGTTCGGCAAGGACAGACGCTGTGCGCGTCGCATGACCAAAACCGTGATTAGTAATTGCGATATATAAAGTAGGCATAGAGCATGTTTCAATCGCGAATGCGCGATTCATTTACAGGTTGTTGCAAATTTGGTAAAGCCGAGTTGACCACAACTTGTTCAGCCGCAGCCAGAACGTTAATTTCAGTTTTAGCTTCAGAAGTTTCAACAACTTGATTGTGTTCCTCATTACTATCTTGTCCTGCGCCGCGCATACTGACAAGATAAATGCTGCTCAATGTCAAAATAACGCCAATCCATTGCGCGATCGTCAGCTTTTCACCCAAAAACAAACTACTAAACATCAACGCAAATACTGGTGTCGAAAAGGTCAAGGCGCTTAATGTCGTCAAACTACCTGACGATGCAAAAAAGAAAAATAATCCATATGCGATCGCACTGCCCATAATCGCCATATAAGCCATCCCTAGCCAACCCCAAGCACTCAAATCTTGCCATTGATTCTGCTCAATCTGATTGGAAATAAGCAATAAAGGCAATCCACCAATAATCATGTGCCAACCCGTCGCCATCACTGGATCGGCATAGCGCACCACAGGACGAATCAAAATTGTGCCGATCGCCATCGACAATGATGCGCCGAACATAAACCATTCACCAAGGGTAAACACTCCCGCTTCTAAAACTGTCATAAAATCACCTGCTAGCAAAGCTGTCATCAGTTCCGATGGCAAACCAATTAGCCCGATTCCTATAACTCCCACTAATAAGCCAAGAGTTGCGCCAACGCCAATTCTTTCTTTGTATAAAACCGCCGCAAGCACTGCAACAGCCAGAGGTTGAGAATCAATTAGCAAGGAGCCTAGCCCTGCATTAGTCCGTACTAAGCCCTGAGCCAAAAAACCCTGAAACATCGTGCCATCGATTAAGGCAAACAAACTAATCCATAGCCATGCTTGCCAACCCTTTGGCTGTTCTCTTCCAAAATAAGCCGCACCTAAAACTAACAATAGCCCTGCGGGAATCAATCGGACTGCCGCCATAAACATCGGGCTTGTCTGGGGCAATAAAGCTTTCATCACCACCATCGCTGTCCCCCAAAGGAAAAATGGCGCAATGATCAAAGGAGATTGACGAGTTAGCCCAGAGTTATTAGCTGATGTAGATGACTGCATATTTTAGATTTTGTTAAGAATTGCAAAGTTTGATTGCAAAAATACTAAGAACTACTAACAATACTATCTCGATCGAAAACCAGAATTTTGAATCATCGCCAACAAAACTAGTCAGAAAGCTGGTCAAAAAGGTGGCGCATACTTGCAAAAATCGAAAATTTACTAGAAAACTTGAACTTTTGTGAAGTGCTTGCCCTGTATGCATTCCACTAATTTGACGTAGGGACAAAAACCTAGAAACCTTGCTAGGAAAGCATTTCAGCGATTTAATAAAGAATTGCCACAATAAGTATTTAAAAAAAACTGCTCAAATCCATATAAATTAACCGTTGTGTATATACACAAGTGGCAAGTTGCTATTAGAATAAGCAAACAGAAGTCATAGTCAGTGCGGCTTTCAAAAAAAGCGATCGCACAAATATTTCTTTGACACTAAACTCATACTCATACTCATCTATATATAAGGGGAAACCTATGAACAAAGGTGAACTAGTTGATGCTATTTCTAAAAAAGCTGCCGAAAAGGGCTTGTCAGTCAACAAAAAGACTGCTGATGAAGTCCTCTCTGCAACTCTTGAAGTCATCATCGATACCGTAGCTGGCGGAGACAAAGTAACTTTAGTTGGATTTGGCTCTTTTGAAGCTCGCGATCGCAAAGCCCGTGAAGGACGCAATCCTAAGACTGGCGAAAAGATGGAAATCCCTGCTACTAAGGTTCCTGCCTTCTCTGCTGGTAAATCTTTTAAAGAACAAGTCAGCCCTCCTTCTGACTAGTTTCTCAAAAAAGAGGAAGCGCTAAGCGCTTCCTCTTTTTTTATTGGTACAGCCTATTGAGGCTTTAAGAGGTACAGAGAGATTTTTAAAAGTGCCGCTTCGCGGCACTTTTAAAAATCTCTCTGGGTTTTATGACATAGCAAAGCGTTGTAAGTTTAGATATTAAGGTATTAAGCCATGCCCCAACTTGTTCCCACCCAACTCGAAGACGGCAGTATTATTTATTTTCAAGTTGAAGAAGGAATTACCCCCACAACCCGTGTGTTTAACCTTGATCCTAACGCCGCCGCCGCAGCTAAGGAAAAAGCAGTCCAAAGCTTTCAGGCAATGCAAAGCCTTGTTCGTGGTTACACCGTCAACACTCTCAACGCCTTTCGCAACTTGGGCAGTGCCGAGGTCAGCGAAGTCACCTTAGAATTTGGGGTGAGCCTTGATGCTAAAGCTGGTGTTCCATTTATTGCATCAGGCGGCGCAAGCTCTAATCTAAAAATTACAGTTAAATGTGTATTTCCCAAAAAGGTAGAGTAATAAAAGATACCTTCATTTTAAAAACCTTGAGATAGACTTCCCCCGAATTGCCCAATGGATAAGAAAAAAGTACTACTACTATCCGCAAATCCATCGAATACCGATCGCTTGCGGGTGGAGGCAGAGTTTCGAGAAATCGAAGAATGTCTTAAAAAGTCAAATTTGCGCGATCAATTTGCGATCGTGGCTAAAGGTGCAGTACGGATTGATGACTTGCAGCCGATCTTGATACAGGAAGTGCCGCGTGTGGTGCATTTCTCAGGACATGGAGCGGGGGCAAATGGCTTAGTTTTGGAGACGGAT
>CASBRC010000435.1 GCA_949128015.1 Synechococcales cyanobacterium PMM_0003 | reverse complement strand
ATCCAAGTTTATGCCAGCATCATTACGCAATCGTCAACATCCTTTAATTGGCAAGTTAGCAGACTGCATAGAGGAAGTTTGGCAGCACAACCTAGAACTAGCTCCATATATTGTGCCAGAGGGACTTGGCTATATCGAGGGACATCTAGAAGGTGAAAAGCTGGTGATTGAAAATCTTTGTTATCAAGCGCCCCAATTTCGTAAGCTGCATCTCGAACTAGCGCAAGTTGGTAACGGGCTAGACATTTTACATTGCGTCATGTTTCCTAATCCTGAATATGCTTTACCCATATTTGGTGCTGATATTGTCGGTGGAAAGGGTAGGGCAATTAGTGCTGCGATCGCCGATCTGTCACCTGTAAATGCAGAGCGATCGCTACCTATTGAATACGATCAAGCTTTATCTGCATTGCCCGATCTCAACTTTTCGCAGCCCCGTGCTTTGCCAGAATGGGCAGATATTTTCTCGGAATTTTGTTTGTTTGTCCGTCCGATGGGTGAACAGGAAGAGCAAGCATTTTTACAAAGGGTACGTGACTTTTTGACAATTCATTGTCAAATTGCTAATGCAACGAAACCTTTGACCTCTGAGCTTGATGTTGCCATTGCGATCGCAGGTCAGCAATATTATTGCGAGAAGCAACAACAAAACGACAAAACCCGCCGTGTACTTGAAAAATCTTTTGGTACAGAATGGGCAGAGCGCTACATGACCACGATGTTATTTGATTCAGTCACATAGCCCAGAAATAGTAAGGTAAAGCTAGCTTTACCTTACTATTTCGCTATAAGTTTAGATCGCAAAGTATTTTATCGGGAGTATTAAGTATGAAATTTATTGGAACTTGGCACATCAACAAAATGGAGCTTTGGAACGAAGATTTTTTTAATATGGAAGTGCAAGCTTACGTCACCGTAGATGAAGGTGGTGGTGGCGATTTTCAGTTTGGCTTGGTATCGGGTCAAATCGATGGTGAAGTTATCAAAAACAAGTCTGGTGAAAGATTTGAATTCACTTGGGATGGCAACGATGAATGTGATGAGGCTGCTGGTAGTGGTTGGCTACAAGTACAAGATGATAATTCTCTAGAAGGAAACATAAAATTTCATGGAGGCGATCGCTCTCTCTTCTGGGCAACAAGAGCCTAAAAATATTGACCGTATTCATGCCTTTAGACATAGGTGAAGGCATAATGCTTGCAAGTACACTAGTTTGGTGATTATGGCTATACTAAAAGTAGCTATATTTACAGAATTTAATATTGGGATCGTCAAAATTGTGAATAACAACTGGTAGCTCATGCCAATGTTAAATGTTCTGGTTAACATAACAGGAGGAGACTATGTCTTATATCCCAACTGGCGGTCAAATGCTTTGGAAGCTGGAAGATGGTGAACGTGTCTTGCATTTACGCCACAATGCAGCCGAACAATGGCGACACTACGAAGATTTCCCTGAATATGCGATGCAAGACCCCGTAGGATTTTCTAAAGGTATCGCCACTTTCGTTACATTACTCAAAAAGGATTGGATTGCAATTAAGTCCTAATATGCCAGAATGCGGTGCTTTGCGCCGCATTCGCATTTATTCATCCCAATCATGCCATTCCACTTTATTTACTTCCAAATAAATATCCACAGCTTGTCCAATCGTCGGGAAAAAGTTGTCTTTCCCTAGCTTAGAGAATATCCCGTAACGTTTCAGTCGATCTTTGGTCGGTCCCTTCATTTCCGCAAAGCACAATTCTATACCTGCTTGACAGAGGGTCTTATCAAGCTCTGCGATCGCATCCGCCGCCGTAAGATCGATATCAGTTACTGGTTCAGCAGCTACCAATACCCACTTCGTGATCGTAGGCGCAGCTACTACTGCATTCATTACTTGCTCGCAGAAAATTTCTGAATTAGCAAAAAACAACGGTGCATCCCAACGAAAAATCACTAAGCCCGTGATCCGTCTGGCTTCGGGATGTCTGAGAACGTCGTGGTAGCCTTTAATGCCATCAACACGACCAAGTACAGCATAGTGCGGTCGCCATGCACTCCAGACAAAAGCGATTAGAGCTAAACCCACAGCACCAAAGATCCCTTGGATTACACCTAGAAGTGCTACCCCACAAAAACAGACAACTGACAGCACAAATTCAAATGGTCGTAACTGATATAAGCGCAGGGTTCCCTTAATTTCAAATATGGCTAGCCCAGCCGAAATTACAACTGCACTGAGAGCTGCTTGAGGCAAATTTTGCAACAAGGTCGGCGCAAACCATAAAACTATGCCAATACAAATCGCACCAACAATGCCAGTAATCTGCGTCTTTGAGCCTGCTGACTCAGCTACAGGTGTACGTGAAGCACTACTGCTCACTGAAAATCCTTGAAATAAACCTGATGCAATATTGGCTACGCCCAAAGCAATCAGCTCTTGATTGCGATCGGCTTTATACCCACCCCTGATCGCAAAAGTTCGAGATAAGACACTCAAATCTGCAAAAGATACTAATGCGATCGCTAAAGCACTAGAGAGCAAAGTTTTGAATTCGATCGGAGCAATATTGGGAACTTGAAAAGTTGGCAACCCTTGCGGCAAAGCTCCAACTACGGATATTCCCGTTTGCTGATGCAGGTTGAATAGAGAACTAACGATAGTTGCACCAATCACGGCAATTAAGACCCCTGAAACTTTAGGAGCTAATCGCTTCAGCACTAGAATCACAATCAGACAAGATAACCCGATCGCTAAGGCAGTATTATTAGTCTTGCCATCATGAACGCTTTGTACAAAGCCAGTCATTTCTTCCCAAATCGTATTACCATTCACTGAGAAACCAAAAATTTTCGGCAATTGGCTAATCAAAACGGTTACAGCAATTCCATTGAGATATCCATATCGAATCGGTTTGGAGAGCAGTTCAGTGATAAAGCCAAACTTTACTAATCCTGCAATAATACACATCCCTCCTGCAAAAATTGACAACATCCCCGCGATTGCGATCGCGCGAATAGGATCGCCATTAGCAAGTGGTAATACGGTCGCGGAAATTAGCGGAATCAGTGCAGAGTCTGGTCCCAAAACTAAAATTCGACTAGGACCAAAAATGGCATAGGCAATGAGCGGCACAATCGTGGAATATAGCCCATAGATAGCAGGTAAGCCTGCGGCTTCGGCATAGCCCATACCTACGGGAATGAGAATGGCGGTCAATACCAGTCCCGCACTAAGATCTTGGATTAGCCAAGGGAGTCTGTAATTCCTCAACACAGCGATAATTGGCATCCATTTAGCCAACCCATGCGGACGAGAAGTAGGGGGAAAAGATTTGTTTGGTGGGGGATTGGTCAACAATGCACCTCAATTTAATTTTTTAGATAGGCTTTCCAGATTACCCACAAAATGACACCTTACTCATCAATAATCTTTGCTTGCTTCAGAGTTAAGGGGGCAATATTGCTCACTAATAAAAACCAAAACCCAAAAAGCTGTGGTGCACGCTGCGCGTGCGCCACAGCTTTTTGGGTTTTGGTTTTTATTAGAAGCACCTACTTAGTT
>CASBRC010000434.1 GCA_949128015.1 Synechococcales cyanobacterium PMM_0003 | reverse complement strand
CGAAGTTTGGGAATTGTCTCAAAATGCGGCTTCCAGCGTGCTAGACAGCTGTACGCTCAAGGATTTATGCGATCGGCATCGCCAACGTCAAGTTACTACAACTATGTATTATATATAGAAGGTGAAGTTGCTCCCGTATCCATTCTCTAAACTTACGAATCAATTTATTATCATTTGTAGATACTGATTTTTCTAAAAAATGATTTAGAATGTCGCGAGAAATTATTAAGAAAGTAGGGCTAAATTCGCTCTCTATATATTCATTCGCTTGCAGTTTATAGATGTGGATTCCCGAAGCATTATATTGCCATATTTCTGGAACACCTAAATCTCTGTAAATCGGAAATCTACGGCTGCTAGGACTTGTAATATCGACCTCAACGACTAAATCTGGAGGTGGATCGCTGACAAGATTTAGTTCATTTCCACTAATGCGATCGCAATTTTGAATATAAAAGCAACAATCTGGCTCTACCCCTGCGGCTAAATCTTCACGATTTAAAGTTGTAGAACCAAATCCGCGAATACCCAAATCTAATTCCTCGGTTAAAGCAATTATCATTCTCTCTAGGATGTGGTTAATGGTTTCATGCAATCCCAAGGGCATTTTGATCTCTAAGTCTCCATGATAGTAGGCTAGACGGGTTGCGCGATGATTGCCCATCTCCGCAAGTAACGTTTCGTAGGTTTGCCAACTAATATTTGTTAGCACAGCGTTAGAATTCGCGGCTATTTCTGGTTTAGGTGCTATGGATGTAGTGGTCATAGTCATATTCACAAAAAACAACTGTTTTTGGGAATATTTTTTAGGGCGCTTCGCGCCCTAAAAAATATTCCTATACATAACTAGCAATTCCTAAACCTTCTGAATTGGTGCGATTTTAGGATCGATAATTTTTTTGCCTTGACCTGCGAAGGCTACAGCTAGATACATCTTGTCGCCAGTGCCTAGCAAATTTGAGACTTGACCTTCGCCAAACTTATCATGCACCACGCGATCGCCTACTTGCCAATCAATACGGGGTTTAGGTTTCATAGCATTTACCTTGACAGGTGGAGCAGACCTCAGCGAACCCTTAACACTTGTAGCTTCGGCGCGTTGACTTGCCTTGCTGATAAATTTATCGATGCCATGTCCAGTCAAATATTCTTTTGGCAATTCGGCAAGAAATTGAGAAGGAATTGCATATTCACGGTTGCCGTAAAGACGACGGGCTTGAGCATGACTTAGGAAAAGTTTCTCTTGGGCGCGAGTGATTCCCACATACATGAGGCGGCGTTCTTCTTCCAGTGCCATCGGATCGTTGATGGAACGGAAGCTAGGGAATAGTCCTTGCTCTAAACCAACAAGGAAGACGACAGGAAATTCTAAACCCTTGGCAGCATGGAGGGTCATCAGCGTAACTTTCTCAGCATTCTCTTTATTGTCGTCGAGGCTAGAAGCAAGAGCAGCATTGGCTAAGAAAGCA
This sequence comes from Synechococcales cyanobacterium PMM_0003, assembly GCA_949128015.1. Classification (GTDB taxonomy): domain Bacteria; phylum Cyanobacteriota; class Cyanobacteriia; order Pseudanabaenales; family Pseudanabaenaceae; genus Pseudanabaena. Next base: position 15,448 of record CASBRC010000434.1, on the reverse strand, counting down.
TCAAGAGAAGCATCTTCGTTTTCTTCTGCAAATTGGATCGCTGCATTATAAAGTTCTTGCAAGTTGGCTATGCGATCATTAGCTTCATCATTGCTTTGTGCCTTCAACTCATCAACATAGCCAGATTCTGCGAGAATACCTTGAATGATGTCGGCGGCTGGGGTGACAGGCACTTTCGCTTGCCATTTTTGCATCAGTTCTACAAAGGAGAGAACTCCACGCGCCGATCGCCCTGCTAGAGTTTTTACCGTCGTTTCATCGCTGATAATATCCCAGATCGGGACACTCAGTTCTTGAGCAGCTTGTTGGAGTTTATCGAGAGTTGCCTTGCCGATACTGCGCTTAGGAACGTTAATGATTCGCATCAAGCCAAGGGTATCGGATGGATTGGAAAGCAAGCGTAAGTATGAGAGAACGTCTTTAATTTCTTTGCGATCGTAAAAGCGCAAGCCGCCAACAACTTTGTAAGGAATATTCCAACGCACGAGCATTTCTTCAAAGGGACGAGACTGGGCATTAGTGCGATAAAGGATCGCAAAATGTCCGAGATTGGCGCTAGGAGTTTTGGTTTTGACGCGACGAATCTGCTCAATGACAAACTGTGCTTCATCCACTTCATCATCAGCACGGAATAGCTCAATCAAATCGCCATCAGGTCTAGTTGCCTTCAGGACTTTATCAATCCGCTGCGTGTTATGGTCAATCAGTTGGTTGGCGATTTCGAGAATATTGGCAACAGAGCGATAGTTCTCTTCTAGCTTGATCATCGTGCCAGTATGGGCATCAGGCAAGCGATCGCCAAATGCTTGTTGAAACTCCATCAGGATCGTGAAGTCCGCCGAACGGAAACTATAAATTGATTGATCCGCGTCACCGACTACAAAAATAGAACGATTTTCCCAAGTTGGCGATGCGTCATTAGTGGCTAAGAGCCGAATCAAATCATATTGAGTACGATTGGTATCTTGATATTCATCAACGAGAATATGCTTAAAGCGATTGTGCCAATAATTAAGAACTTCAGGATTTTGTTGAAATAGACGTACTGGCAAAAAGATTAAATCATCAAAGTCGAGGGCGTTATTTGTGGCGAGTTGATTTTGATAGAGATTATAAACTTGGGCGATCGCACGTTTGCGAAAAGATGAATCATCGCTTTGTTTTTCATATTCTTCGGGAGTCCAGCCTTTGTTTTTGGCATTGCCGATCGCAAAGCGCACCGACTTTGGCTCAAACTTTTTATCGTCTAAATTGAGTTGATTGATGACGATATCTTTGACTAAAGACTGTGCATCAGAGTCATCAAATATGGAAAAATTCTTTGCCCAGCTTCTCCCATTTTGATCTTTATACTTATCAATATCAAGGCGCAAAATCCGACAGCACATACTATGGAAAGTCCCCATCCATAGACCATCTTGAGCAAAACTATTGATATATTGCTTATAAACTTTTTTACGCAGCTTATCCTGTTCCCAGTCAGCAATTTCACTTAAAGTTTTACCTAATTCCCTTTGGGCGACTTCTTGCGTTAACAAAGTCTGAATTCGCTCATTCATTTCTTTGCCAGCTTTATTGGTGAAAGTCACAGCAAGGATTTGCTCAGGTGCAACATTATGATTGAGCATTAAGTTAGCGATGCGATAGGTCAATGTCCGTGTTTTCCCTGAACCTGCCCCTGCGACCACCAGCATTGGACCATGCAGATGACTGGCGGCTTTTTGTTGAGCAGGGTTGAGATGAAGCAAAAAATTGGAACTCATGGGCGCAGGAGGGAGAAACTTAGGTAGACTCTAATACAGTATGCCAAAAATGTTTACTTGTGATCTTTTGAGATGGTTGGCGCTAAGCGCCAACCATCTCAAAAGATCACTTAATCTCTAAACTCAATGATTAACTAGTGGATATTTACTGCACGCGCCCGAATTGTACAAAACCTTTAAATTCTTTTGCTGATCTTGATAGCGGCAATACGATTAAAACGATTGCCCAAAAATTCTGTACGGCTTGCGGAATGCCTTTGCTGCTCGGTGGGCGCTATATTGTCGAACGTCCGATCGCCCAAGGTGGCTTTGGTGCGACATTTTTGGCTCGCGATCGCTATACGCCTGCAATGAAACGTTGCGTGGTTAAGCTATTGCAACCAGTGGGGCTGACCAGTTCGCAGATGGTGATCGCCAAACAAATGTTTGAGCGTGAGGCTACGGTTTTAGAAGATTTGGGGACACATCCCCAAATTCCTGATCTCCTTGCCTATTTTGAGGTGCAGTCGGGACAGGATGAATTTTTTTATTTGGTACAAGAATTTGTCGATGGCTTTACCCTTGAGCAAATTGTCGAGCAGCATGGTGCGATCGCAGAAACCGATGTTTTAGAAATTATGCAAAGCCTATTACCCGTATTGCAGTTTATCCACGAAAAAGGATCGATCCATCGTGATATCAAACCTGCAAATATCATGGTACGCAAGCTCGATCAGACATACTTTTTATTGGACTTTGGCGCAGTTAAGCAAGTGGCTGGAGCCGTCCAAGGTCAAAAATCTACAGGGATTTTTACTCCCGGCTATGGCGCACCTGAGCAAATGCGTGGCGATACGGTTTTTCCTGCCACCGATCTCTATGCCTTTGCAGTCACTTGTCTCTTTTTATTGACGGGGAAAGATCCTGACGAGTTATTTGATGTGAATTACAACAAATGGCAATGGGATCGCTTTGTAAAGCTAAGTCCTAGTTTTAATAAAGTTTTACAAAAAATGTTAGAGACTGCACCCAGCGATCGCTACAATTCGGCTGCAAGTGTAATCCAAGCCCTTAGCTCTAAAATAGCGGTCACAGCACCAGCACCAGTAAAACCAAAACACCAAACGAGTATTCAAGTCCCTGTACCGATCGCTTCGCCCAATGCGATTAATGCTCCTTCAGTCCCCAAACCTCCGTCTAAATCTCCAAAATCGCAAAAAACACCTTGGCTACTAGCTGCCCCGATTCCCACCCAGTTTATTGCCGCTTTTTTGTTGGGTGTCGAGGCGATGCTGTTATGGCAAGTAAGTACAACTGTGGGTATAGCTGCGATCGGCACTCCTGCTAATTTAATCGCTTTTGCGATCGCGTTATTAGGCATAATCCTTCTTAGAGTCAGTTCTGTTCTTGATAATAAAGATCTATTTGTATTCGTTAACCTGTTGAGCTTCGGCGCAGTCTGGGGCGGTCAAATCTTTATAAAAACACTATTTCAGAGTTTGCCAAACTGGATCGATATTGCTCAATATTGTGGGATTGCAGGTTTTAGTGCGATCGCGATCATGGCAGCCTTTCGCCTAATTTTTCAATTACTCTATTCATTTCTATAAAGCTACCGTGTACACACAAGCCACCATAAATGCCCTGCAATAAATTGCGGGCTAAAAGCTAAAACCCGTTGAAACGGGTTAATCCTCTTCAGTCAGTTTCAACTGACTTTAGCTTTTAGCCAAGAACTTTAGTTCTTGGTATCTTGTGTTTACACGTTAGGCTATAAAGGCGATCGCAAATTATTTTGTTATCCTGAATAGAGTGCCACAAGCGCACCAAGCAATTTCTAATATATTAGCCAACTCATCAGTCAAGACCCACCGCAATGACCACAACGCCGATCGCACCCAAAACAACCGTACAACCCACGTCCGTCAATCGTCCCGACGCACTAGGACGATTTGGCATATTCGGGGGCAAATATGTCCCTGAAACCCTCATGAGCGCACTTGCTGAGTTAGAAACCTCTTTTTATCATTACAAAAATGATCCTGATTTTAACAACGAACTAAACGGCTATTTGCGCGACTATGTAGGCAGACCTAGCCCTCTATACTTTGCCGAAAGACTAACACAGCACTATGGGACAGCCCAGATTTATCTCAAGCGCGAAGACCTTAACCATACTGGCGCTCATAAAATCAATAATGCTTTAGCTCAAGTTCTGCTGGCGATCCGCATGGGTAAAAAGCGCGTGATTGCGGAAACAGGTGCAGGACAGCATGGCGTGGCAACAGCGACAGTTTGCGCCCGCTTTGGTTTAGATTGCGTCATCTACATGGGCGTACAAGACATGGAGCGGCAGTCCTTAAACGTATTCCGCATGAAACTGATGGGTGCAGAAGTGCGTCCCGTTGAGTCGGGGACTGGCACTCTCAAGGACGCGACATCCGAGGCGATTCGCGATTGGGTGACTAATGTAGTCGATACCCATTACATTCTTGGCTCCGTGGCAGGGCCCCATCCCTATCCGATGATTGTGCGTGATTTCCATGCTGTGATTGGGAAAGAGAGCCGTCGTCAGAGTCAAGAGAAATGGGGCGGCTTGCCAGATATTTTGTTGGCATGTGTCGGTGGTGGCTCAAATGCAATGGGTTTATTCCATGAGTTTGTCGAAGAGCCGAGCGTACGCCTGATTGGTGTAGAAGCCGCAGGTAAAGGTACAAATACAGAATTCCATGCCGCGACTCTAACCCTTGGACGTGTCGGTGTATTACATGGGGCGATGAGCTATCTATTACAAGATTCACAAGGGCAGATACAAGAAGCGCATTCCATTAGTGCTGGTTTGGATTATCCAGGTGTCGGACCAGAACATAGCTATCTCAAGGATTTGGGACGCGCAGAATATTACAGTGTCACCGATCAAGAAGCTCTAGATGCATTCCAACGAATTTCTCGTTTGGAAGGAATTATCCCTGCGTTGGAAACATCCCATGCGATCGCCTATTTAGAAACTTTGTGTCCTCAGTTAACTGCCGATCAGCGCATTATTATTAACTGCTCTGGACGTGGTGATAAGGATGTAAATACCGTAATTCAATATCTCAATCTATAAGTAAGTAGGCAATATCGCCAGTCTTGTTAGGACATAAACCCAAAAGAGAGAGGCGGCGCTCCGCGCCGCCTCTCTCTTTTGGGTTTTGATTTGTCTTGGTACAAGTGGCGACCGCTATACATGACAAAATATATCGTAGATAGTTGTTTTTTCAGGATAATGCGATAATACATGCAAAAATGAAGCTACATCACCTCTCAATCGATTTTAGGTCGATAAAATTATGGATATTAAGCTCATCAACATCGGCTTTGGTAATATTGTTTCAGCAAATCGAGTTGTGGCGATCGTTAGCCCCGAATCTGCTCCAATCAAGCGTATCATTAGTGATGCTCGAGAGCACGGCAAGTTGGTTGATGCCACCTATGGTAGGCGCACTAGAGCCGTAATTGTCACCGATTCTAGCCATGTAGTTCTATCTGCAATTCAGCCTGAAACTGTTGCCAATCGTTTTGTCATCAGTAAAGAAGGAGCAACAGAATAAATAATAAACAAATAAAACACAAGTCAAAATCATTGCTTTGCAATGATTTTGACTTGTGTTTTTAAGCTAAATGAATGCAAATTGATATCAATTTTATAGGAACATACGAAACGTTGAGTGAAGGCAAATTAATTGTTGTAACGGGTCCAAGTGGGGTCGGTAAAGGCACTCTATTACAGAGATTACTAGAACGCTATCCCGATCGCATTCTCTTCTCGATCTCGGCAACGACCAGATCGCCACGTACAGGCGAAGAACATGGTCGAGAATATTTCTTTTGGGATCGGGCTGAATTTGAACAAAAGCGCGATGCGGGCGAATTTCTCGAATGGGCAGAATATGCAGGAAATCTTTACGGGACTCCGCGTCAAGCCATTGACCAAGCGATCGCAATTGGGCAGATTGTCCTATTAGAAATCGAACTCGAAGGGGCGCGACAAGTAGCGACATCTTTCCCGAGTGCTAAGCGAATTTTTATTGCCCCACCTTCGATGGAAGTCTTGGAAAGTCGTTTACGCGATCGCAGTACCGATAGTAATGAACAAATTATCAAGCGGTTGCATCACGCTGAGTTAGAAGTCGCCGCCGCAAACGAGTTTGACATCACCATTGTCAACGACGATCTAGAAATTGCTCTGCAACAACTCGAAAAAGCCATGTTTCACGATTAGAATATGTGTGCTGATACGATCGGCATACATATTCTAGTTTTGGTTTTCCTAATGACAATGTGGAGTTTAGTAGGCGCTTTGCTGTTATCGGTCTCGACCCAAGCTCTTGATGGTCGTGAGGTCGCCACAGTGCCGCGAACGCTGATGAGCTATGCTACCCGCCCAGTTTTAGCATCAGAGGCGAGCGCCAATACACAGATCGATCCTGTCGCCAAACAAGCGATCGCAGTTATGCTCAACGAACTCAAGCAAGCGGGGCTAAGTGATCCTAACCAAGGAGTTTGGATTCAGTCTCATGATGGCGAGATCGCCTCAGGTAATTTATCAAGTCGCCCATTGCCATCTGCATCGCTTACTAAAACTGTCACCACCCTAGCAGCCCTGCAAACATGGGGATCAAACTATCGCTTTGTTACCAATATCAGCACCACAGGCAATCTGACAGGCGATACCCTCAAAGGCAATCTGATCATTGAAGGCAGTGGTGATCCATTTTTTGTGTGGGAAGAGGCGATCGCCCTTGGCAATAAACTAAATCAGCTAGGAATTAAGCGTGTTCAAGGCAATCTCATCATTACAGGTAGATTCGCGATGAACTTTGAGTCTAATCCACAGGAAGCTGCTAATTTTCTGCGCTTAGCCTTTGATAGCAGCCGATGGCGCGGTGAAGTTGCCGAGCAGTACGCTGCCATGCCTGCGGGAACACCTAAACCGCAACTAGCGATTATCGGCAATGTGCAGATTGTGCCAAACCTTGCCTCAGCAAATATTTCTCCTAGCAAAGTATTAATCCGTCATGCGTCATTACCGCTTTGGCAAATCCTGAAGCGCATGAATACCTTCAGCAATAATGAGATGGCAGAAATGTTAGCTTCGCAACTGGGCGGCAGCAAACAGGTAGCGGCGATCGCGGCTAATGCTACAGATATTCCGCTTTCAGAAATAAGATTAATTAATGGTTCAGGTTTGGGGCAAGCCAATCAAATATCTCCTCGCGCCTCTGTCGCAATTATGATGGCAGTACATAATCGCGCTCAAGTCGAAGGCTTAACCCTTGCCGATTTGTTCCCGATTAGTGATTGCAACTGCGGCACAATCGAGGGGCGCAAAATGCCGAAAGGGGCGATCGTCAAAACTGGGACTCTTTCTGATGTCAGTGCCTTAGCAGGGATCGTCCAGACGCAACAGCATGGCGTAATCTGGTTTGCGATCGTCAATCGCGGTGATGGTGATATTGATGCTTTTCATCGATCGCAAGATCGCGTTTTACAAACTTTAGTTGCCAAATGGGGTTCGCCCAAGTTACCGATCGCTAGTTTTGCAGAAACACCTTGGCGAGATAGCGATCGCAACGAAATTGTGAAATAAGGAGAACATCTATTAATAAATCGAGATACAGCCTATTGAGGCTTTAAAGGTTACAGAGGAATTTTTGAAAGTGCCGCTTTGCGGCACTTTCAAAAATTACTCTGGGTTTTATGGCAGCGCAAAGCGCTGTAACCGATCAACATTGATCATCAACATTTAAAGGTAACTAATCATGGTTCAACTACTCAGGATTTCTGAAGAGACAAGTCTAGAAGGACTAGAGCGAGACTTTCAGTTGCAGCGTAGTGATGATCTAGATTTCTTTACAGAGTGGCAACAAGCTCTGCCGAACCTTACAAAACATGATCTTGACGCACTCAAACGAATCACTGAATTTTACAAAAATATTAGTCGGCGATCTGTGGTTTCGGAAAACATGATCAAAATGGCGATATTGTCACCATTACTCGATCTGGCTGGGTTTTACAGTTCCCAATATGCGATCGCTGATGAAGAATCGATCTCAATATCCGCGATCGATGGCGAGACGATCTATCGAGGACGTATTGATATTTTAGTTATCCAGAAAAGCCTATGGATATTGGTGATCGAGTCCAAAAGCAGTAGTTTTTCACTCCATAAAGCCTTGCCTCAAGCGCTTGCTTATATGCTTGCTAGTCCTAACCCAAGTCAAACTACATTTGGGTTAATTTCTAACGGTAGTGAATATCGATTTTTGAAACTGAATGCAGTCAATGACCAGCCCAAATATGCCACATCGTCGCTGTTTTCAATTTTTCCACCCGATGACGATCTTCCTACAGTGTTACAAATTCTCCGCCGCTTAGCTCAAATTATTGCCAACTAAGGGATCAGCAAATTAAATAAAACCCAAATATGATTCGGCGGGCGAATCATATTTGGGTTTTCCAATACATACTCCCTTCCCCGTGAGACAGATTTAGACAGTAAAACCCAAGAATTAGCGTTGCGGCGCGAAGCGCCGCAACGCTAATTCTTGGGTGGGAAGGGAGTAAGTTATTTCATTTGCGATCCTAAAGACAAACACAAAGCTAAAATGAAATGATTATGAAAAGTTTGAATAACGCTCGTAAATGATGTCTGTAAAGTCTAAATCTCAATCACAAGAGTCATCTCAAGCCCAAGTGCAACCAACATCACCTGTCAAAGCACAGCCAAACACTGAGCATTGGCAAATTGTCACCACCACTTTCATTACTGTATTTCTTGCCGAAATCGGGGACAAAACTCAGCTAAGTATTTTAGTAATTTCGGCACAGTCACATCAGCCTTGGATTGTGTTTGCAGGAGCTGCGATCGCATTAGTCTCAACGAGCTTATTAGGCGTAATCGCTGGTAAATGGCTTGCCAAAACTTTTTCACCGAGCTTGTTAAACACCTTAGCAGGCTTAAGTTTTCTGATTCTGTCGATTAGCCTACTATGGGAAGCGATCGCCTAATTCACCGTTAATGTTAACAAGATATTCGGCGCTTTGCGCCGTCTATCTTAATTCCTACACCATGAGTTAAATATGGACTGGCAATTATTATTTCTGAGCTTCGGCACGATTTTTTTATCAGAGTTGGGCGACAAAAGCCAACTAGCGACCTTGAGCTTAAGTGGTAGTTCGACGGCTCCGAGATTTGTTTTTATTGGCTCGGCAGCCGCCTTATTACTAGCAAGTGCAGTTGGCGTATTTCTGGGAGACAGCATCTCCATATTTTTACCAACAAAATTACTCAAGGCGATCGCAGCGTTGTTGTTTGCGATTATGGCGATGCGTCTGCTTATGAATGATGACAACTAATTAATCTCAAAAGCTGTGGCGCACGCTGCGCGTGCGCCACAGCTTTTTGGGTTTTAAACTATAATTAATTGCCACTATTTCCAAAACAAATAATGAAACCGACTATTATCATCGTTTTAGGAGAGAAAAGTATTGCGATCGCAAGACAGATCCAAACCGTAATTCCTAAGGCAATTATTTACGGATTAGCATCGCGTACACAAACAGCCGATCGCGAATATGACAAGTTTAGTGAAACCGCAAGCGAATTATTTAGTCAAGGGCATCCGATTATTGGCATTTGTGCCGCAGGAATTTTAATCAGATCGCTAGCACCCTTACTCTCAGATAAACGCGCTGAGCCGCCTGTAATTGCGATCGCAGAAGATGGTAGTGCGGTTGTGCCTCTACTCGGCGGACTAAATGGCGCAAATGAACTAGCCAGAGCGATCGCCAAGAAACTTCAAGTCCAACCCGCCATCACTACTACAGGCGAATTGCGATTTCAGACCTCATTGTTAGCGCCTCCCAAAGGTTATCGATTACTAAATGATGACGAGCAAGCAAAGACATTTTTAGCAGATTTATTAGCAGGCGCATCAGTTCAAATTATCGGTGATGCCGATTGGTTAATGGAAAGTAATCTACCCTTTGCCGATCAGGCAAGCCATCTCATAGAAGTGATTTCTAGCGAATTAAAATTAGAAATAATCGATTCTAAACTAAGTTCCAAATATCTGGTATACCAAGTCGAAGCTATTCCAGTTCCAACCATTACAGGCAAACTTTCGATTGTGGGGACAGGACCAGGAGCCGCCAAATGGATGTCTCCCGAAGTCAAAGCTATTCTCGAAGATGCTACAGATTTCGTCGGCTATAAAACCTATGTGAACTTAGTCAAAGAATTTACGAAAGGGAAGACGATCCACGCCTCAGATAATCGTGTCGAACTAGATCGCGCTCGTCTTGCTCTTGACTTGGCAACGGTCGGCAAATCGGTAGTGATCGTTTCATCAGGTGATGCAGGGATCTATGGGATGGCTTCTGCTGTCTTTGAAGTTCTCGATCATGAGCCTGATCCCAGATGGAGCCAGATCGATATCCATGTTGCTCCTGGCATATCGGCAGTTCAAGCGGCGGCGGCGGCGATCGGCGCTCCCATTGGGCATGATTTTTGTGTGATTTCACTATCAGACATTCTCAAACCGTGGGAAATCATCGAACAAAGATTAGCCGCAGTCGCTGAAGCTGATTTTGCGATCGCAATTTACAACCCGATTTCCACACAGCGAAAATGGCAACTTACTGCTGCCAAAGAGATTTTATTAAAATGGCGATCGCCTGATACACCCGTGATTTTAGGTCACAAGATGGGGCGCAAGGGCGAAAATGTGCGGGTGATTACGCTTGCAGAGTTAGTTCCTGAACTTGCCGATATGCAAACGGTGATTATCATTGGTTCTAGCAAAACTAAGAGTTTGCAATGGTGCGATCGCTTGCGAGTGTATACTCCCCGCAAATATGACTAATAAAAACCAAAAGTCAAAAAGCTGTAGCGCACGCGCTACAGCTTTTTGGCTTTTAAGTTTTTATTAGTCATATTTACAGCAATTTCCGATCAAACGAACCACAGTAAAAATTTTAAAAGGGTTGCTTCGCAACCCTTTTAAAATTTTTACTGGTTATGGTTTGAGCGCAAAGCGCTGTAAGAAATATTTATATATTGACCGCTCTAACAAGAAATCAGACTTTTAAAAGCACTACACTAAAAAAGCTAAACTGATTAAGCATCAATTCTATTAAGGATTACAGCCGTCATGACTGAGTTACTTGAACGGACAATTACGAAACTAAGAGATTTATCGGGCGATCGACAAGATGCGATTGCGATGATCATCTTAGAAGAGCTTGAGGATGAAATCAAATGGGACATTTCATTTGAGCGTTCTCAAGATATGTTGGCAAAATTAGCTGGCGAGGCAATGTCAGAGTATCGTGCTGGCAAAACTCAAGATCTATTTCTAGGAAAGCTTTGAAATCTGTTGTTTTAGCCTCATTTCGCAAATTATACGATGATTTGCCAGTTCAGATTCAAGAAAAAGCAAATGAAAGATTGTTAAGTAAATAGGCAATAAAAAATAAAGCCCAGAAAGCTGTAGCGCACGCGCAACGTGCGCTACAGCTTTTTGGGCTTTAAGTTTTAATGTAGTGGCAATTCATGAATTGCCACTACATTAGTTTTGATAGAGATTCTATTAATCTTTGATTTTCATTTTCTAGTCGCACGGCGACGCGAAAATAGCGATCGCCTAATTCAGGAAAACTTAGACAATCACGAATAAGAATTTTGTCGTTTTGTAATAATTGCTTTTGTAAAAGAGAACCTGCAATTTCTGTTTGGACTAATAGATAATTAGCAGCATTTGGTAAGGGCTTTAAACCCGATATTTGCGATAAACCTGTAAATAGTTGAGATTTGGCAATCTTTAACCAAGCCCATGTTTTTTGTTGAAACTCCACATCTTCTAAAACTGCGATTCCTGCTGCTACCGCTAAACTATTGACACACCAAGGATCGCGCCATGCTTGCCAACGCTGTAAACGCTCTGGATGGGCGATCGCATATCCTAATCTCAGACCAGGTAAGCTATAAAATTTGGTTAGCGATCGCAAAATCACTAAATTAGGATGCAACGGCACTAAATCAATCAAACTTTGTTGCTGTTCTGGCAAGAGAAAATCCATAAACGCTTCATCAATCACCACCAGCGCAAACTCGGCTAGATAAGGCAAAAGGCTATCTCTAGAAAATAAATAACCAGTAGGATTGTGAGGATTATTTATTAATATTCCTTTGGTTTGGGGATTAACAATTCGTGGAAGTTCTGCGTTTAAACAAAAAGATTTATTTTTAGATAGAAGTGGATAAGCTTCTACTTGACAGTCAAAGGCTTTCAGAGCGCGATAATAATCGGTAAAAGCTGGCGTGAATAGTACCGTTGCTGATAGTTGTGAAAGATCTCGCCCTACCCAAGTTAGTAACTCCGCCACACCATTTCCCGCCAAAATCCATTCTGGTGATAGTTGATGAAACTTTCCTAAAGCTTGTCTGAGTAATGTGTATTCGGGATCGGGGTAATGATTGAGATCGCTCAAGTGGGATTGAATTGCTGCGATCGCAGATTTAGGGGAGCCAAGAGGATTAATGCTCGCCGAAAAATCTAAGATACTTTCTGGTGCAATACCCGCAAGACTCCCTGCCCATTGGCGATTCCCCCCATGCATTGGGCGTAAGTGATCGGTTGACAGCATAAGTTTTGATTGTAAGAGTCTGAATGAAGAGATTTTACCAAGCGATCGCCTTAAATTTCTCATCATTAGCAATTTCAACGCTATCGCCTGAAGTGCGAATTACATAAAGCCCTTTACGATAGGCATAAACATCAACGCTCTCGTTTATTTCTATGCCTGCTACCGCTCCATAAATCTGATAGTTAGCATATTGCGGAAAAGCGGATTTAAACTTCCGTAAGCGATCGCACATTTCATCCACATCGTCCTGCGAGAGTCGCGATTTACATTCCACCGCCACGACTACATCTCCATTTACACCTAAGATATCGATTTCGATTTTGACAGCTTCTGATTTGACGCGCAGACTGGTTTGATTGATGTCGATACCGCGATCGCGAAACATTCTTATCACCGCAGGACGTACTAGCTCCTCGACAAATCTACCCCAACGAGTCGTCAGATTTGCAACTTCGCGGCTAGTTTGAGCAACGGTGCGTTCAAGCTGCTTCATAGAGAGGGAGTTTTCGGCGGCACGGAGATCGTTTTCGGCTCTGGCTTGGGCGATGCTGTGGTCAAACTCGACACGCGATCGCTCTAATGCGGCGTTGGTTTGCTCGAATAATTTATAAATATCGGCGATCGTGATTTGGTCTGACATATATTTCAGTTTTTACTGCATTCATTTTATCATTTGTTTTTTTGTGGGGAAGTAGAGGTTTTGCATTTGCGCGGCAATTCCTCACTAACCACGACCATCTCAATTTGCAAATGCAAAACCCTCTTTGCTGTAACCGATCACATATCCCTGCGGCTTGAGGTTTTGGGCAAAGTATTCCCACATTGAGATGGGCTTAGAAAAGTTGCTACAATAGCCCATAAACGGATGGAAGGAAGATCTACTATTTCATCAACAGATATATATAAAAGATATGGAATAGGGTAGTAAATGGCTTATAGATTTGATGATGAGTACTTTTGGCGGTTTTGATCGGAATTTGCTGTAAGTCAATTGATGAATATGCCAATGGCTATATTTCCCATTTTCACAGATCTGTGACACTACCGTTAACCGCCACCGACGATGGTGACGATTTCTAGGCGATCGCAATTTTGAATAGTTGTGTCTTCCCATAACTGACGATGCAAAATCTCGCCGTTATATTCCACGGCTACGAGGCGAGGATTTAGCCCTAAATATTTCAGTAATTCGATCATCGTAAGATTTGGCTCACATGTGCGATTATCACCATTTACTTGCAATGCAATCATAAATTCAGCCATAAATTCAGCTTTTGATTAAGTTTCTATAACGATTTTAGAGTTTGCCGCGACTAAAACTCAAAAGAAGAGAGGACGCTTTGCGTTCTTTCTTCTTTTGGGTTTTTGATTGCTATACTTCTTACTAAAAATGATACCTGTGTGTCTATGCCACAACCTACATCAGCAAATACGCCAGACTTATCTGCGATCGCAACTTCAAATGTGGCGATCAATCCTGAACTTGGACTTAGTGAAACTGAAGTCTCAGACCGACAGCGGCGCGGTGATATTAATGTCGTAGTCATGCGCTCAAGTCGCACTTACAATGACATCTTCAAGGAAAACGTTTTTACATTGTTTAACGTTACCTTTGGGGTGATTTTAGTTCTGATGATGGCACTTGGTCAGATTACCGATGCTTTATTTTCAGGATTTTCAGTATTTATGAATATTCTGGTCGGTGTGACACAGGAAATTCAAGCCAAGTTAACACTGGATAAGCTGGCTCTGCTGTCTGTACAAAAGGTAAAGGTTAAACGTAATGGCGAATTATTAGAGATTCCTGTTGGTGAGCTAGTCCGTGATGACTTAATTGAACTTAATCCAGGCGATCGCGCTCCTGTCGATGGGCCAGTGCTGGTTTCGCAGAATGTCGAAATGGATGAATCGCTGCTCACGGGTGAGTCCGATCCTGTCGCCAAGCAGATAGACGATGTTGTGTTGTCAGGTTCTTTTTGCTTGGCGGGAAGTTGCGTATTTCGTGCCGACAAAATTGGCAACGAGAGCTATGCCGTGAAGCTATCGCAGTCATCAAGGGTTTATAAGCGCGTATTTACGCCTTTACAGAAAAAGATTGATACGTTAGTCGAGATTTTCATTCTCGTGCTGATCGTCGCTTCCTTCTTATATTTATCATCCAGTCTCAATTCAGGGCGGACGATGGTGGATATCATCCGCTATGCATCGGTGATCATTAATAGTTTTGTGCCAGCAGGGTTGATTTTATCGATTAGTGTTGCTTTTGCGATCGGTGCAGTAGAAATCAGTAAGCGGCGCACTTTGATTCAAAAAATCAATGCCGTTGATTCGATGAATAGCGTCCGAATTTTATGTACTGACAAAACGGGAACTCTTACCCAAAACAAGCTAGTTGTGCAATCAATTGTGCCTTTGGGAGATACAGATGAGGATTCGCTGCGAGAGCTAATTGCCCTCTATACAAATCTGATGGGAACTCAGAATAGTAGTGCCAAAGCGATGGCGACTTTTACGGATAAGCCCCGATCGCAATCGCAATTTGTCAGCGAAATCCCCTTTAGCTCTAGTCGCAAATGGGGTGCGATCGCAATTAATATCGGCACAACGATTATGGTCGGTGCGCCAGAGATTTTGCTCACCAGTCCTGAAATGCAGGAAAAAGCCAAGCAATATGGACGACAAGGCTTACGGGCGATCGCAGTCGTGACTAGCGAAGATAGCATCGATGTCTCTGATAAAAATCCTGCCTTACCAAGCAATCGCCGCGATCGCGGTTTAGTACTGCTAGAAGATAGCCTCCGACCTGATGTGATCGCCACGATCGCCGAGTTGCAAGCTCTAAATATTCGTCTCAAAGTAATTTCAGGCGACAGTGTAGAAACTGTGGCTTCGATTGCTCGCCAAGCAGGGATTGCAGTTCCTGAAGATGCGGTGTTTACCCAGAAAACCTTAGAAGCAATGGACGCGCAGACCTTTAGCCGTGCGGCAGCATCTGGGGCTGTGTTTGGTCGGAT